>JAFWAK010000079.1 GCA_017507715.1 Paludibacteraceae bacterium
AGGTAGTTGTTGGCTGCGGCTCCGATCTGCACATCTACAGGCTCGGAGATATACTTGCTGGAAATCATGAATCCTGCAAAATGGTTCTCCAGCCATTTCTGGTACATGCCGTAACTCTTCTTGGATGGGTCCGCTACCATCGTGTCATCCAATCCACAGTAACTGTATTTCTTCTTCTTGTACTGCTCATAATATCCGCTTCCATGGGTATAATGGAAGGTGGCGGTCAGACTCCATCGGGGTGTGAACCGATGGTTGATGGTCAGTTGGGCATGTTGCTGCGCGTAGTTATCGGTCTGGTTGGGATAATAGACCGTGGAGTCGTTGCCCTGGCTATCCGGCACAGTGTATTCGCCGGCAGGGTTATAACGCCGGTCAGCACCGTCGATGCCGTACGCCGTGTTATAATCCACACCTTCCCATCCCATACCGGTTTTCTCAGCTCCGCCGAAGGCACGCAGAATGACTTGTGTCTTCTTGCCGTACCATCCGATGTCGCCGTAATAACTGTACAGATCACTCTTCGTGCGATAGAGGAAACCGTCGGAATTGACCTTGGTGAACCGTGCGTTCATCATCCAGCGGTTGCTGATAGAGGCGTGCGCGTGAATCATCTCACGGAAAGTGTTATACATACCTCCGTTGAAGGCGATGGTCAAGCGACTGACAGAGTCCAGCATGTTCGTCTGCATATTCAGACTGGCACCGAAAGCAGATCCGCTGGTACTCGTACCTACGCCGCGTTGCACATCGACTTGCGAGATGGACGAACTCATATCCGTCATGTTCACCCAGAATACGGTCTGGCTCTCCTGGTCGTTAAGCGGCACTTCATTCACCGTCATATTAATACGCGTGTGGTCCGTACCACGCACACGGAAATAGGTGTAACCAACACCCAGACCGTCATCACTCGTTACTTGCAAACCCGGTGTGGTCATCAATAGATACGGCAGGTTCTGACCCGTGTTGTCACGGTTCAGGTCGTCGTTTTTTACTACAGCGGTGGAAAGAGTGGTTTGCTGTACACGCATCGCACTGACTTCGACATCTTCCAACTGGTGCATCAGAATAGTCAGCGTGTCCTCACTCGTCTGCGCCAATGCAGACATAATAGGCGCTAAAGCGCACAAAAAAAGAATCGTTTTTCTCATTTTCTTTAACAGCATTACCTGTTCAAGTTCTTAGCCTAAAGGCACGATTAACTGCCATTAAGCTATGGGTATAATCTCAGCCTAAGCACCCCAAATGAATTTGACAGAACGTTTTCAGATTATTAAATCGACTGCAAAGGTACTACATTTTTTTGAAATGTACAAGATTTTTTTGTTTATATCCGATATTTTTTGTATTTTTGCGGCGAATTCATTTTGGCACGGTATTTGTCTGTGCTACGATGAAATGAGAAAATTACTGCACATATCATTGATGTTGATGGTGAGCATGCAGTTATTCGCGGCTAACCAATACATGGACTCTTGTATGATTCGTGTCCAAGACGGAGATACGCTATACATGGCGTGGTTGCATGAGGTGTGGGTGTATCCGCCGATGAAGTTCAAAAACAAACGACAGGAGAAGTTCTATTGGCGCACCGTACGCGATGTGAAGAAATGTCTGCCGTATGCGAAGATGATTACCAAAGATATGGCGTATGCAGACCAGGAGTTAGCTAAACTGCCAGATAAGAAAGCCCGTAAGAAATGGTGGCGCGCGTATGAGAAATACCTATTCAAGAAATATGAAAAGGACTTCCGGAATATGTACGCGAGCCAGGGTATGATGCTCATGAAACTCATGGACCGCGAGACGGACAGGACGAGTTACGAACTCATCAAGGAATATAAAGGCAAGGCCTCTGCAAACTTCTGGCAGTTCGTGGCGAAACTATTCAAAAACGACCTGAAGGAGGAGTACGATGCTGCCGATAGAGACCGCATCACCGAGCGTGTGATTAATCTCGTCGAAGCCGGGCAGTTGTAATTCTTTTGTAGTTTCTACAAAAAAGTTTGTAAATACTTGCGTATATCATTCTTTTTTTGTACCTTTGCGGTCGATTTAAGGAATCAATTGTAAAAAGTATGATATATCGATTTACATTTTCGTGTGAGGAAGGTGATCCTGCTTTCCGCCGTGTATTCGAGGCTGATGCCGATGCTACGTTTCTTGATTTGCACGAGGCTATTCTGAAGAGTGTGGGTTATCCGGACGACCAGATGACCTCTTTCTTCCTTTGCAATGACGAATGGGAGAAAGGTCAGGAAGTGACGCTGGTAGAGATGGATTCGAACTTCGAGTACGATAACATGGTGATGAATGAGACGCGTCTGAGCGACCTGATAGAGGAAGTAGGCCAACGCCTCATTTACATCTTCGATCCGATGTTCGAGCGCTATTTCTTCGGTTCGCTCAAGGAGATCAAGCCCGGTTCGATGAACGGCGTGGAGTGTGTGGAGTCGAAGGGCAAAGCACCGAAACAACTGAAGTCCGAGGACCCGATGGCCGGTTTGAATACGGGTAAGGGAGGTGACGATGACTTTATGTTCGATGATGAATTCAAGGACGAATACGACTTGGGTGACATCGACATGGAAGGCTTCCAGGACCTCAGTTTCGACGACGGCACAATGTTCTAACCGGTTTAGAACCGGAACAAGCCAGCCATGCGGACACTGCTGCTCATATTAGGTCCGACAGGTGTCGGAAAGACCGAACTGTCGCTGCGTGTGGCGGAGCACTACGGATGCCCGATAGTAAACTGCGACAGCAGACAAGTCTTTCGCTCCATTCCTATCGGTACGGCCGCGCCTACGGCGCAAGAGCAAGCACGTGTGAAGCACTATTTCGTAGCTACCCGCTCGTTAGAAGAGGATTACAATGCCGGGCAGTACGAACGCGATGCACTGAAGTTGCTGGACGAGCTGTTTGAGAAGCACGAGGTGGTAGTGATGACCGGTGGTTCGATGCTCTATGCGGATGCCGTGTGCTATGGTCTGGACGACCTGCCGAATATACCGGTGGATATTCGTAAGCATGTTCAGGAAGCGTATGAGACGAATGGCATCAAGTGGCTGCAGGATGAAGTGAAACGTCTCGATCCGGACTATTGGAGCGAAGTGGACCAACAGAATCCAGCCCGTCTGGCTCATTGCGTGGAGATGTGTCTGGCAACAGGAAAAACATACTCTTCACTCCGCACCAAGACAACCAAGAACCGTCCGTTCCGTATCATTAAGATAGGACTTGAGCGTCCGCGCGAAGAGTTATACGACCGTATTAACAGACGTGTGGAACAGATGATAGCGGACGGAATGATGGATGAGGCGCGTGCTGTGTACCCCCAGCGTCAACTCAATAGTTTGCAGACTGTAGGATACCGAGAACTATTTGCCTATTTTGACGGAGCGTATGACCTCAACCGCGCCATTGAACTGATACAACAGAATACGCGCCATTATGCCAAGCGACAGATGACCTGGTTTAGGCGCGACCAACAGATACATTGGCTCAAAGCCAACGATGATTATGAAAAAAATATACATCTTATTGACTCTCTGCTGTGCGCTGATTGCGTGCAAAAAGATTGATGTGGAGTTTAATTATTCCCCTACTGACCCTCGCGCAGGACAAACAGTAACATTCAATAATATCTCCAACGGAGGTGAGGATTGGGCATGGACTTTCGGCGATGGAGGAACTTCTGTCACCAAGTCCCCGTCTTATATCTATAAAAACCCCGGCACGTATATCGTCACACTCAAAGTGGATGATAAGAACTCACTGACATGCACCAAAGAGATCACGGTGTATGATACCATCCCGACCTTTGTAGCCAGTGACTCAGCCTTTACGATTTTCAAGGACTATACCTTCACGGCGAATGTATATAATCCATACGGCTATACTATTTCCTACGAGTGGAAACTGCCGGCCAATACACCGTATGCCGTAGTAACGGATAGTGTGATGAACAAGAGTACGCTGAAACTCTACTTCACCCAAGCGATGACGGAGGCACCTATCTGGCTGAACTTGGTTATGAATGGTGATACCACGCATATAGAGAAGACCTTCTCCGTGGCGGATAGAGAGACCAACTCCGTGCTCTTCCGTAACAGCGAGGGTGACTATCGCCAGCGAATCTTCGGCCAGCGGGCCGAGCAGGTAAAAAAGGATGCAACGGCGTCAACCTTCTTGGATGAAGAGCAGGATACGTTTCAGATTTATAACGGTAAGGAGTTCCGCCTGAGTGAGTTATTGGTTGACTTCCCGTTTCTGCGCGGTTTCAAGATAGCCAATCGTAAGATTTATTACCGCTCCGAAAGCGGTCTATGGGTATCTTCGTTGGACGGCTCGAATCGTGTGCAGATAGAAACAGAGGACTGCCCGGCTATGACGCTTGATCTGTTAGATAACCGCATCTACTGGGCTGTGTCCGGCGAGGTGCGTTACATGCCTTTGATCGGTTCGGACAACAACCAGTTTGTGACAGAGATCAAGGTTATCAACACCTTGAGCAATGTAACCAAAATAGCCGTAGATAACTAAGATGAAACAACCTGATTATATATTTGAAACCAGTTGGGAAGTATGTAACCGCGTAGGCGGCATCTATGCTGTCCTTTCCACCCGTGCCGCTTCCATGCAGGCAGAGCATCCTGATAAGGTGTTCTTCTTCGGACCCGATTTCGGGGAGCACAGTGATATCTATTTCAAGGAAGACAAGACGCTATTGCCTAAATGGCGTGCGCCGAAAGAGATACCTGTTCGTGTAGGTCGGTGGCAAGTACCGGGAGAACCGATAGCCATTCTGCTGAAAGCAGACGCCATGTGGTTCCGAAAGGATGAGATATACTCCTGGGCATGGAGTAAATTCGGCGTGCAGAGCCATGCCGCTTATGGCGACTACGATGAATCTTGTCTGTTCGGTTACGCAGCCGGTATGGTCATGGAGAGCCTGTATAAACATCTGCCGAAGGGACAGGTCTGTATGCATGCGAACGAATGGCAGACGGCTTTTGCGATTTTCTATCTGGAGGATCATTGTCCGAAGATAGCCACTCTCTTTACGACACACGCAACCGGTATCGGTCGCTCGATAGCCGGTAATGGTAAGCCGCTGTACGACTATTTCGAGGGGTATAACGGAGACCAGATGGCGGAGGAACTGAACATGGTTTCCAAACACTCTGTGGAGAAACAGGCTGCACATTGGGCAGACTGCTTCACGACGGTGAGTGATATCACGGCGCGTGAGTGCAAGCAATTGCTGGACAAGCCCGTAGATATCGTTACGCCGAACGGTTTTGAACCGACCTATGTGCCGAAAGGAAAGGTATTTGACGAGCGTCGTGCCGCCGCCCGTGAAGCATTGCGCAAAGTGGCAGGCGAACAACTCGGCGGAGTGGTGCCGGAGAATGCACTGCTCATCTGTATCTCCGGTCGCCAGGAATGGAAGAACAAAGGTTTGATGTCTTTGCAGCCGCCTTGGATAAGTTGGCGCAGAAGATATATCACAGCAATCAATTGGAGCGCGAGGTGATAGCATTTGTCATGATTCCATATCTGGATCGTGCACCCTCACGCAAAGGACGAGTGAGTGCTGTCTTTGTTCCTTATTATCTGGATGGCCATGACCCGCTTTTCGGCAAGACCTATTATGATCTTTTGATCGGTATGGATGTGACGGTCTTCCCGTCTTATTACGAGCCTTGGGGCTATACGCCGCTGGAGTCCTGCGCCTTCCATGTGCCGACCATCACTACTTCCCTGGCAGGTTTCGGTGTATGGGCTTCGCAGCAAAAAGACCAGTATGGTGTCATCGTCATTGACCGTAATGACTCGAACTTCGAAGTGGTAGCAGAGCATATTGCTGAGGACCTCTTACGTTTCGACCGTTTGTCGAAGGATGAAAAAGCTCGTGCCCGCAAAGAGGCTGCTGCAGTGGCTAAGAAAGCCGACTGGAAGCATTTCTTCCAATACTATCGCCAAGCTTACGATATAGCAATAACTAACTCACAAAAAAGGAATAAGAAAAAATGAAAAAGTCATTTGTCATAGCGGCGCTGACCGCACTGATGCTTCCTATGGGAGCCTATGCATGTACCAACTTCCTCGTAGGCAAGAATGCCTCGACCGATGGTAGTACGATCATCTCCTATGCTGCTGACTCATACGGTATGTACGGTTTTCTGCATTTCTCGCCGGCTGCTGATTATGAGAAAGGCGCGATGCGCGAAGTGTACGACTGGGATACCGGTCGTCCGCAAGGATCTATCCCGCAGGTTGTGCACACCTATTCGGTAGTAGGTAATACCAATGAACATCAGGTGACGATTGGTGAGACCACATGGGGAGGACGCGAAGCGCTCTGGGATACCGTTGGTATTGATTACGGAAGTCTTATCTATATCGCTTTGGAGCGCTCGAAGACAGCACGCGAAGCCATCGAGTGGTTCATCACACTCGTCAACGAATATGGCTATGCGTCTGAAGGTGAGTCTTTCTCTTTCGGCGACCCTAATGAGGTATGGATCATGGATCTGATTGGTAAAGGTCCCGGTAAGAAAGGCGCTAACTGGGTAGCTGTTCGTATTCCGGACGATGCTATTGCTGCGCATGCAAACCAAGCTCGTATCACGAAGTTACCTATCGGTCGCAAAGTGAAGGTAAGTGCTGCTGTTGCCAAAGAGCAGAAACGCTTGGAGAAGAAACTGAACTGTGTCTGCAACGGAGACTGGATGTGGGATAAAAACCTCATCGCTTTTGCTCGTGAGAAAGGTTTCTTCACAGGTGCGGACAAAGACTTCAGTTATCAGGCGGCATACAACCCGTTTGACTTTAGCGGACTCTATGTATGCGAGGCGCGCGTGTGGTCGTTCTTCAATCATTTCAGTACCGAAATGGATAAGTATTTCGACTATGCTACAGGCGCCACTTTCCGTGCCACTGGCGGTAAAGACGAAGGCGAGCATATGCCGCTTTGGATAATCCCGAACCGCAAAGTGAGCGTGCAAGATATCAAGGAATGTATGCGGGATGAATACAAAGGCACATCGCTGGATATCACGCAAGGCACTGATGCTGGTCCGTGGAACAGCAAGTTGCGTTTTGGTGGCCTGGGCTTCAAACTGACAGATGAGAATGATACCACCAAGACGACGCAGTACTGGTACGAGCGTCCGACGGCTACGCAGCAGACCGCATGGTCGTATGTGTCTCAGATGCGTAGTTATAACCGTTATGGTATTTTCTGGTTTGGTGTGGATGATGCAGCGTGCTCATGTTATACGCCGATGTATAGTTGTATCAACCATATTCCGGAATGCTTTGCAGAAGGGAACGGTGATAGCTTTAACTTCTCACCAACCAGCGCTTGGTGGACCTTTAACATGGTAGCTAACTGGGCTTACACGAAATACAGCCGCATGTACCCGCATATCCGCGAGATGCAGCAGGTTTGGGATGATAAGTTTAATACCCAGATAGCCGGTGTGGATGCGCAAGCCGCTGACTTGAGCGATGAAGACGCACGCGCATTCCTCACTTCCTATTCCTGTTCGCAGGCGGAGAACCTCGTGGCAGATTGGCAACGTCTGTATATCTATCTTATCACGAAGTTCATTGACGGTCAGGAGCGTAAGGAAGAGAACGGTCAGTTCAAACGCAACCCGTATGGCAACAGTTGTGGTCCGAACCGACTGCCTTTGCCGGAGAAATTCCTCCGTATGGTAGCGCCGGAAATCACGCATGAATAAAAAGAAAGCCTCTCATCCGAGAGGCTTTCTTTTATACTTAAAACTTGTAACTGAAACTAACGTACCAACCCCATTCCCACATGTGCTGGTCGGCTACACGTTTCTGACGAACGAGATTGTTGAGGCCGAAGTCATAACCCGACTGCAGACGGTAGCGATCCCATTCCAGACCTCCGCCGACACCCCATTGGATATTCGCACGAACCAGTTCGTCATCCATGCGATCGTAGGGCTCGGTCTGAATACCTTGTGTTTGTAACCAAGCTTCCGTCTTCGGACTCAGATGTTTCTGCAGATAGTCATTTTGCGCCAAGCCGACATGCAGTTGTGGACCGGTGTAGAAGAATAAGTTCTACTGCTTCCATAATGGAATGGTATAAAACATCCGAACAGGAACTGTCAGGTTATGCGCCAGTACACGGTGTTGGATATACTCCTCTTGCACTGAAGGCGCATCCTGCGAACGCCAGTGTTGCTGCTGACGGCCGTAGAGCAGGGTATAGAGCACACCTGTCTGCAGGCTGAAATGAATAGGCAGATTGAAAGTGAACGTGGCGCCCACCCGCACACCGTGCAGGTACATATCCGCATAGGTCTGGTTACGGCTGCGTTGCTGATCCTGGGCGTAACCCACCTCTAAACGATAGTCCACGCTGAACTGATAACTCTGCTCCTTCTCCACTTTCCGCGTAGGGTCGAAGAAGGTATTATCCGCTATTTGGTACGCCGGTTTTTTCGTGTCGTCAGCCCATAGGGAACCGAGACTCACGGCAAGAACGGCTATGATACAACAGATTTTTTTCATATTCGCCTGCAAAATTACTGCTTTTTTTTGAAATATGCAAAAAAAATTGTACCTTTGCACTCGATTTTGTGTTATGGCTTATTCCTTCCGTACATATCTGCCCTATTACAAACGTAACCTCAAGGTGGCGTTTCCGGTCATGCTGACGCAGTTCGGCGCAGCCATGGTGGGTCTTGCGGATTCTATCATGGTGGGCCATTACAGCACGACCGATTTGGCGGCGGTCAGTTTCTCCAATGCAATATTCTTTACCGTCATGGTCTTCTCCATGGGCGCACTGATGGGTATCACACCGCTTGTCGGACATGTGCACGGGCGATTGGAGAAATTAATGGAACAAGGTACGACAGACGACGAAATCGCGCACAAGCATGAGCAGATAACGTCTTACCTGACCAATGGTCTGGTATTCATGGCGCTGATGTGTGTCTTCTCGTTGGGGTTACTTGCACCCTGTATCCTGTTTCTGGATAGTTTCGGTCAGGAACCCGAAGTGGCCTCATGCGCGCGCACGTACTTTATATTAATAGTACTATCTATAGTGCCTTTCCTGCTCTTCTGCTTTACGAAACAGTTCCTGGAGGGCCTCGGCAACACGTTTGTCGCCATGATGATTACATTGGGCTGTAACCTGCTTAATATCTTTCTGAACTGGGTATTCATCTTCGGTCATCTGGGTTTTGAACCGATGGGTGCTTCCGGTGCAGGATGGGCAAGTCTTATTGCGCGCACCCTCATGCCTGTATGTTTCATTATCGCTATGCTCTGCAAGGCCGACTGGCGGCAGTACCTCACAGCCATGCGCGCCCGTCTGGTCACGCGCCGCGAGGTGGAACATCTGCTGACGATAGGTACGCCTATCGGACTGCAGTCTTTCGCGGAGGCGTTTCTCTTTACAGCCTCTTTCGTCATTATCGGTTGGATCAATAAGGAGGCGCTGGCGGCGCACCATATTGCCAATCAGATGGCGGACCTCACTTTCATGTTGGCACTCGGTATCGGTTCAGCGACGACTATCCGTGTTTCTCATCAGTTAGGCAAGGGGGATTTGCAAGCCGTACGTATGGCGAGCCGCGCGTCTGTGCATCTCTGTCTGCTGATGAATACTATTGGCGCGGCTATCATGATTTTCGGACGTAACTATATACCGTATATCTTCACGAATGATCCCGAAGTGGTACCTATCGCTTCAACGTTGCTCATTATTGCCGGCACGCTGCAGTATGCCGACGGACTGCAGTGTATAGGAGCGGCCATGTTACGCGGCATACAGGATGTGCGTGTTCCGATGCGTATCGCCCTGTTTGCTTATATCGGAGTGGCACTGCCCTTAGGACTGGCACTTACTTTCCCGCTTGGTCTTGGCGCCAAAGGCATGTGGATTGCTTTTGTCATTGCCTTGGCCATCCCGGCGGTACTCTTCCACATACGCTTTCACAAACAATTAAAACGAATAGAATATGGAACCCAAAGCAGTTTTTGACATCTTCACGCAAATCACTCAAGTACCTCGTCCGTCCAAACACGAACAGAGAATCAGTAAATGGTTGCAGGACTTCGCTGCTGCGCACGGCATCGAGTGTGTGGCTGACAAAGCAATGAATGTGATCATGCGCGTACCCGCTACACCGGGTTATGAGAGTCACGAAGGCGTCATCCTTCAGGCGCACATGGACATGGTCTGCGAGAAGGACGGTGATATACAACATGATTTCATGAAAGACCCTATTCAGACTTATGTGGATGGTGAGTGGCTCAAGGCCAAAGGTACTACGCTTGGTGCAGATAATGGTATCGGTATCGCGATGGCCTTGGCGGCTATCACGGATAAGACCCTGCCGCATCCGGCTATCGAGTGTCTGTTTACCGTGGATGAAGAGACGGGTCTGACAGGCGCGATGAAGCTGAAAGACGGCATGCTGCAATCCAAGCAACTCATCAACCTCGACTCGGAAGACGATGGTCAGATATTCATCGGTTGTGCCGGTGGTATCGATACCCTCGCTAAAATGCACTATAAACCGGAAACCCTTCCCTTTAGGGAGGGGCAAGGGGTAGGCTCTCAAATCGCCATCCGTCTCTCCGTAAGCGGATTGCTCGGCGGTCATTCAGGAGATGATATCAATAAGGGTCGTGCGAACGCAAACCAGCTCATTATATGGTTCCTCGCGCGTATCTGGCCGCAGACCGAACTGCAACTGGCTTCTATCAACGGTGGTAACCTTCGTAACGCCATTGCCCGCGAAGCGGAGGCGGTCATTTTGGTGCCGATGGCCTTCAAAGAGCAGATCCGTGTGGAGTGGAACCATTATGTGGCGCAGATGGAAGGTGTGTTCGGAGAAGTGGAGCATGACATGCGCCTCGAACTGGAAACCTGCGACATGCCAGATTCCGTTATCCCTACCGAAAAAGCCTATCGGCTCATCATGGCGCTATGCGAATGTCCTCACGGCATGATTGCCATGAGTCATGAGATGCCGGGACTCGTAGAGACCAGTACCAATCTCGCCTCTGTCAAGATGCGCGACGGATATATCGAAGTCAACACTTCGCAGCGTTCGTCTATCGAGTCATCCAAGCATCATCTCAAATGGTGTGTTGAACAGGCGCTTTCTATGGCGTGCGATGAGGTGACACACGGTGACGGGTACCCGGGATGGGCACCTAACCCCAACTCGCCTTTGCTCGAAGTGGTCAAGAAAGCCTATAAAGATCTTTATAAGACCGACCCGCAAGTACTGGCTATCCATGCCGGACTCGAGTGTGGACTCTTCCTTGAGAAATACCCGTACCTCGACATGGTATCTATCGGTCCGCAGATGTATGGTGTCCATAGCCCGCAGGAACGGCTCTCTATCCCGAGTACCGGACGCTGCTATAAATGGCTCTGCCGCACCCTCAGTGCACTCTAAGCAACAAATCCCAACAAATAGGGATTGTGTACGTCTCAAAAAAGCAGTAATTTTGCAGCGTGATTAAGATTGCCGTCATAGGACTGCCGCAAAGCGGTAAGAGTGCGCTCAGTCAAGCGCTGCAGACACTGGCCGACCATAATAAGTTCGACATGCAGTTCGCCGAGGTGCATAACCCCGACGAGTTGCATGGTCATGCTTTCGATGTCGTCCTGCAGGTCGTGGACTCGACCCGTCTGGAAGAATCCCTCCTCCTCACACCGCATATCATTGATGAGCATGAGAAGATCGTTCTGGCCATCGGTCGTTATGACTTGCTGCTGCAGACTGACCATTCGCTTAACATCCCGAAACTTGAGCAACTCATCGGTGTTCCCACCTGTCGCGTATCCGTACGACTCAACTACGGCTTGCCCAACTGTCTGCATATCTTGCAGGAAGTTGCTTCGCGACCGGTCTCCAAGGCTCATCCTATCTATCACCTTCGTGATCAGGGCGATGAAGACACCTATCGCGCGTACGTACACGGTATCCTGACGCAGACCCTCACGCATGCCAAAGATGACAAGCATCAGACGCGACTGGAACGCATCGATAAGGTGCTGACTAACCCTTGGCTCGGCTTCCCTATCATGATGGCCGTCCTGTACCTCGTCTTCTGGTGCACCTTCACGCTCGGCGCCTATCCGCAGGAGTGGATAGAAGGCGGTGTGGACGCTTTGGGAGCATGGCTCAGCGGGTTAATAGACCCCAGTTGGTGGTCCAGTCTCCTTATTGACGGAGTGCTCAAAGGAGTAGGAGCCGTCCTCGCGTTCCTGCCGAATATCATCATTCTCTTCTTCTTCATCTCCCTGATGGAAGACAGCGGATACATGGCTCGTGAGGCGTTTATCATGGATACTATTATGCACCGCGTTGGACTGCACGGCCGTAGTTTCGTGCCGATGCTTATGGGCTTTGGCTGTAACGTGCCGGCTATCATGGCGGCGCGCGATATACAGAACCCCAAAGACCGTGTACTGACCATGCTCATGGTGCCGTTCATGTCCTGTTCGGCACGACTGCCGGTGTACATGCTCTTCGTCGATACGTTCTTTGAACGCTATAAAGCCCTCGTCATGATCTCGCTTTATGCTATCGGCATCTGTCTCTCAGTCCTCTTCGCGGTCATCATGAAGCATACCAGGTGGTTCAAACAGGATAACGGGGATACCGTTAATGAATTGCCTGAGTTCCGTCTGCCTAAGGCACGGAATACGGCGGCGCATATATGGGAGCGCGTGGCAGACTATCTGCAGAAGATATGCACGGTCATCCTTTGGGCGTCTATCATCATTTGGGCTCTTGAGTATTTCCCGGGTCAGGACCTCAACGACCTCGAGCACTCTTATCTGGCTTCTATCGGTCAGTTCGTCTCACCGCTCATGGAACCTTTAGGTTTTGACTGGAAGATGTCTGTTTGCCTACTGACCGGCTTGCCGGCGAAAGAAGCTATCGTCTCTACGCTTGCAATCCTTTATGGCGGTGATATCACATCGGCCGGTTTCACTCCGCTGACGGCTTTCTCGTTCATGCTCTTCGTCCTCCTCTATTTCCCATGCGTGGCAACTATCGCTACGCTGCATAGAGAGGCTGGTAAACAGTGGGCATGGTTCACCGTTTTCCATAGTCTCTTCCTCGCCTGGTTCATCTCCTTCCTCGTCTATCAAATAGGAAGCTTGTTCTAATACAAAAATAAGAGACGCCCGAATGGACATCTCTTTCGTTAAACATTAAACGTTAAACGTTCAACATTACTTGAGCTTACGCTGAGTACGTCTTAGCCGCGAGGGCACGACTTACTTGAGCTCTGCCAAGTATTTAATGGTGCGTACCATCTGGCTGGTGTAGCTGTTCTCGTTGTCGTACCAGCTAACAACCTGTACCTGATAGGTATCCTCGTCGATCTTGGCAACCATAGTCTGAGTTGCATCGAAGAGCGAACCGAACTTCATACCGATAACATCGCTCGAAACGATCTCATCCTCGGTGTAGCCGAAGCTCTCGGTAGCAGCAGCCTTCATAGCAGCGTTGATACCCTCTTTCGTGATGTCTTTGCCCTTAACGACAGCAACCAGGATAGTGGTCGAGCCGGTTGGCGTCGGAACGCGTTGTGCGCTACCGATAAGTTTGCCGTTCAGTTCCGGAATTACCAGACCGATAGCCTTAGCAGCACCCGTGCTGTTCGGAATGATGTTCTGTGCACCTGCACGGCTACGACGGAGGTCACCCTTACGTTGCGGACCGTCGAGAATCATCTGGTCGCCCGTATATGCGTGGATGGTGCTCATGATACCGCTCTGGATCGGAG
>JAFWAK010000080.1 GCA_017507715.1 Paludibacteraceae bacterium
CAAAGAATCATAGAAGATGGTGTAAGCAATACTCTTCTTTCCATCCAGCATCAAGTTGTTCACGAAACGAGTTACCTCAACGTCGTTGAACTTAGGATCCGGAAGTAGAATTCGCTTTCTAGGCTTAGCTTTTCTCATTTTGTTTTCCTAATTAAATTTTTAGATCAATTTTACTTCTTACCGGCCTTGGGTCGCTTTGCACCGTACTTTGAGCGACGCTGACGACGACCGTCTACGCCTGCTGAGTCGAGCGCACCGCGCACGAGAGATAACGAACACCGGGGAGGTCCTTAACACGACCACCACATACGAGCACGATTGAGTGCTCCTGCAAGTTGTGACCCTCTCCGGGGATGTAGGCATTGACCTCCTTGCCGTTGGTCAAGCGAACACGTGCCACCTTACGCATAGCCGAATTCGGCTTCTTGGGGGTGGTGGTATATACACGGGTACATACACCACGACGCTGGGGACACGCTGCGAGTGCAGGCGACTTACTCTTGTCCACCTGATTTACTCGACCGTTTCTTACTAACTGTTGAATAGTTGGCATTGTAAAAACTTTTGTCCTTTAATGGTTAATTAAAAAAAATTCGTCTTCTAAAACGTCCAATTCGGAGTGCAAAGGTAATCAAAAAAATTTAATAACACTATATAGATGCATCTTTTTTCCGCATTTTTCAGTGATTTAGCCTCTTTCCGATTCTTTTTGCTTATCGTTTCGGCGAAAGTATAAGATTTCATTTATATATACGTCTTTATGAGCGTATTTTTCAGCACTTTACAATTATTTAACATTGGCCGTAACAAATCGCCCAAACTGTGGTCGAAAAGTATCATTTTCGGTGCGAGAAGCGCATTTGAAGGGGGTTGTCAGGAAAGTAAGTTTTTCGTAAATTTGGTCGTTTGGCGAGGAAAACTACACTGAAAAAATCGGGGCAATTTTCGGCCCATTTTTGAGAAAAAAGCACCCCGTTTTGGCAAGTTTCGGGGATCACTTTATCTTCAATTTTTCGCAAAAAACGGAGCCATTCGGGAGCAAAAACCGACAAAAAAGAGGCGACTTTTAGGCGGAAGAAGAGGCAGAAAAAGAAGATATTTTCGCCCAAAATTGTCGATTATTCAAAAAAAAGTTACCTTTACAAAAATAATTACACGCGCGTAGCACGCGCCCTCAAACTATGAGCAAAAAGACTTTAATACTATGTGCCGTGGCGCTCTTTGCGATGGTCATCATCTCGCTCACGGGCAACATCATCACCATCGGCGACAAAGCGATGCAGATACACCCCTGGGTGGGCTGGGGTTTCTATATCGTGCTGTGGCTCTTTCTGTTGCGTTTTATCGTGTGGCCCACGCTGAAATTCCTCTTCACGCCCGAACTCAAGGGCGACGAGCGCGAGCGACTGGACGATATGGAGAGCGATGAGCTGGCCCGCTATGCCAAAAACCTCTCGATGAATCAGCAGGAGCTGGACCTCTACGCCGAGGCGGAGACACCCCTGCAGGGAGTGCGCAAGGTGCTGGATCAACGCGACAAGGAGGCGACGAGTGTGGTGCGCAAGGCGGCACTCAACGTATTCATCGTAACGGCCATAAGCCAAAACGGGTCGTTCGACATCATCACGGCTATGGGTATGAACCTGCAGATGATCAACCGCCTGGTGGCAATGCGTCACCGTCGTCCCTCGCTAACGCAACTCCTTGAGTTGTATGTAATTGTTCTCTCTTC
>JAFWAK010000081.1 GCA_017507715.1 Paludibacteraceae bacterium
GATTCCTATCGAAGAACCGAAACCTTTGATAAAACTGCCATCATATACCACACCCACTTTCAAACCGTGCAGTTGGGTGGTATTGACGAGCGAATCCTTGGGATACAAGATGTTGGGCGAGTTCAGACGCAAGGTAGGTTGGGCATAACCTATCTGGAGGCCAAAACCCTGTTTAGGCAGGTCTGCCGCCATTGCACTGACCGCCATCAAACCTATTACAAAAATAGATAAAAACCGTTTCATTAAGTTCCTTATTTCAAATTTGAGTGCAAAATTACTACAAATTTTTTAAATTTGCAAGATTTTACACCTAAAATAATCGTTTTGTGCAACAAAAAGAAGATTTGCCCAAATCGTCTATACTCGCACAAGCGTATTTTTTTTGTGAAAAAGCTTGTAGTTTGCACGAAAGCGCGAGATAATCGTGCCCTTGCGGCTAAGAACTATATTCGGAGGGAATCCATCCAAAAGGGGAAGGGGCGTGCCGAAGTTACTGCTTTTTTCTGACATATACAAATTTGCATAGTTTTATCGCAAACTTAAATCAACATTCGTGTCTGTTTGCGGTATTCGGCATAGCCGGGTTTGTTCGCCAATTGGCGTTTCTCCATCAGCGGAATACTGATGCAAAGGAACATCGCAGACATCGCTATCGGTCCGCCGATGAAGAAGTCAATGCCGTTGAACGCTGCGTACATGATCCAGATTCCCCACCAGAACTGTATCTCTCCGAAATAGTTCGGATGACGGCCGTGTTTCCACAAGCCCACGTTGCAATATTTGCCCGGACTGGCTGCACGGAAGTCATGTATCTGCTTGTCCGCAATGAGTTGAATTGTAGCAGAAGCCAGACATACAACAAAACCGAAGATACAAATCACCCATGACCAAATCCCCATCATCAATTGCTGTTCTTTGAATAGCATCAGTCCCGGCAGCATAGATGCAAAGACCACCAGGGTAGGCATCATATTGAGGCCGAAGAGGTTGATAAGATGGAATACCAACGGATGTTGGCTGCGGTATTTGGTATAACGCCAGTCTTCGTGCGCGATACCTTTGAAGGTAATCATCCAGTTGCGTGTCAGTCGCCAACCCCAATACCAAGAGGCTATCAATAACAAGATCACCGGCAGCGACCATGTGTTCGTATAGAAGGCCCAAATGAGAAAAGCGACCGGTGGGAATACACTCCAGTACGGGTCATAGACAGAAACATTCTCATAGAGCAGTCCGAACGCCCATACAACGATAGTGGCTAAAATATCCGCGAGGAATAGGCGGATGAGGGGATTAGGGATTAACGAATTAGCGAACTTGAACAGCAGTACGCCTGCCACGCCGGCAAGCACGTATATGACAGTTATCAACGCCACGCTGTGCCATTTAGAGTAAGTTGGTTTCATATGTTTATCGTGTTTGAAGTTTTATGACCATCCGGTGAACCAGTATCGATAACATACCCATATCCCTATGGCAATCTGTGCTAACAGGATAAACGGTATGCCGTATTTGAATTTTTTGTGCTGCGTTTTATGATGCCATGCTTTCATGCCCAACCAGGCACCTATGCTGCCGCCGAAAACAGACAGCCAAATCAGCGTTGATTCTTTCACGCGCCA
Source organism: Paludibacteraceae bacterium (assembly GCA_017507715.1). Classification (GTDB taxonomy): domain Bacteria; phylum Bacteroidota; class Bacteroidia; order Bacteroidales; family Paludibacteraceae; genus Colicola. The sequence continues at coordinate 1,623 of JAFWAK010000081.1, forward strand.
TTTGGAGCGTTTCGCTTTCCATTTGTCAATGCCGTAGAGAAAGAATGTCATCACATTGATGACAGCCAAGTAAATAAGGGCCATATGTAGCATCCAATTATGCATAATCACGCAATAGAGCCGATGGCGAGGCAGATAAGGCCGGCTAAAATGCCAATCATGCTGACCACCTTGCGCCACGGATCGTTTTCTTTGAGGAAAATCAGGCCATAGGCAAAGCCTATCACGGCACCGCCACGGCGTATCGTGCTGACCACCGCGATGAGCGAATCCGGGTCACGCAGCGCCAACATATATACATTATCGGAAACTATCAAAAACAAGCTAATCAAGACAATCGCCCAAATGTTTTTGATAGATTTTAGATTTTTTATTTTAGATTTTTTATTTACGACAAACCACACAATGAGCATCATCACCGCCTGATAGAAGGTATAATAGACCTGCACGGCATTATGGTCGTAGCGACGCATGAGGTATTTGTCATACAAACCGGAACAGGCACCTATCAAAATCGCCAACGCTAACGCTATATAATAGCGATTTTGAATGGATGATTTATAATGTATAATTGATGATTTGTTCTTGAAGGAAAGCACGAAAATGGTTCCGATAGCGAGGAGGATACCGATCCACTGCCAGGTGTTGAGTCGTTCGCCGAAGATAAGCAGTGCTCCGACAAGCGTCCACATCGGTCGCGTGGCTTGAACCGGACTGACCACCGACAGCGGCAAATGCTTCAACGAGATATAAGCAAACACCCAACTGCTGAGCACAATAACCGACTTGAGTACCGTATAGAGATGGGCCCGCAAATCCAATGCAGGCACATAGAAATGCGTATCGGACATCATTTCCGGACACAGACGCGACAACCACAACGGAACGGACAGCAGCAGCGCTGACACGCAGACACTGAGCGTCAACACGTCCACGACTCTGTTATCCCGCAGAGCGATTTTCTTGCTGATGTCATAGAAGCCAAGACACAGCGCCGAGATGAAGGCTAAAATGGTCCACATAGCGCAAAAACGGGCACAAAATTACTACTTTTCTTGCATATTTCAAAAAAATATTGTAATTTTGCAGCCGATTTTAAAAGAAACATGCTTTTTATGTTAAAAAATATCCTTGCTATCACCGGTAAACCGGGTTTGTACAAGCTCATCAGTCGCGGCAATAACATGCTTATCGTAGAGTCCCTCGTGGATGGCAAACGCATGCCGACCTATGCACGTGATAAGATCGTAGCGCTCAGTGACGTCTCGATGTTCACAGACGCAGACGATATCGCGTTGAGCGAAGTGCTGACCAATGCCGGCAAGAAAGAAGGACTGAAGGCTGTTGCGATGGATGTGAAGAAAGCGAGCAATGCGGAACTGCAGGCATGGTTTGACCAAGTGCTACCGAACTGGGACCGCGACCGCGTCTATCCATCCGACATCCGCAAACTCATCCAATGGTACAACATCCTCATCCAGGCCGGCATCACGGACTTCACCGTAGAAGAAGAGGCGGAAGAGGAAGCAAAATAAGTGCTCCTTAGGGAGATTATCAATAGCATAGAATCTGTAGCGCCACGGAGTGCCCAAGAGGAATGGGATAACTCGGGAATGCAGATAGGTGACACAGAACGCGATATCCAATCGGTTCTCTTGACAACAGATGTAACGGAATCTGTGGTCGATGAGGCTATGGAACGCGGTTGCCAACTCATCATCAGTCATCATCCTCTCCTTTTCCACGGACTCAAACAGGTCTGCGGCCAGACCGCACAAGCCCGTATCGTCGAGAAAGCGATTCGGAATAATATCGCTATCTATTCAGCGCATACCAATCTCGATTCCGTAGAAGGAGGCATCAACACCCGCCTGGCAGAGAAGTTAGGACTTACCGATATCCGCTTACTGGATCCGGAGAGTGGATTAGGCGCGATAGGAAAGTTGCCGAAAGTGGTACCTTACCCTGATTTCATCGGACAAATACGCGCGATATTAAATTGTACGTACGTGCGTTATACGCGTCCTGCGAAAGAGCAGATACAGACGGTTGCATTATGCGGAGGCAGTGGTGCGGAGTTCATCGAGACCGCTATCGAGCAAGGCGCAGACGTCTATCTGACGGCGGACTGCAAATATCATGAGTTCCAAGATGCGGACGGACGTATCGGAGTGATTGACATCGACCATTGGATCAGTGAGCGCCATGCCCGCGAGATTTTCGCAGGCATCCTCGCTCCCCTCGGCGTGAAGACCTATATTAGCAATAACGATAAAACACCTATACAAGTATGGCAAGAACAAAAGAATTGACCGTAGAGGACAAGCTGAAATACCTCTACGAGTTGCAGCAAGTAGATTCGAAAATCGACAACTTGCGCACATTGGCAGGTGAACTGCCGCAAGAAGTGAAGGATATGGCAGACGAAGTAGAAGGTCTCAAGACCCGTCTGGCCAATATCGAGAATGACATCAAAGAGTGTGAGACGCAGATCTCCGATCATCGTGTACGTACCGAGAACGCCAACGCGTCTATCTCGCGCTACAAAGAGCAGCAGAACAGCGTACGTAACAATCGCGAGTTCGACAACCTCAACAAGGAAATCGAGTATCAGGAACTGGAGATCGAGGCATCGCAGCGTAAGATCAAACATTTCAGCGCTGAACTCGAGGCACGTTTGGCAGACAAGGCTAAGACGACTAAGGACATCGAGGAGCGCACCGTGGATCTGAACCAGAAGCGTTCGGAACTCGACCAGATCCTGGCAGAGACCAAGGCTGAGACCGAGGCACTCGTGCTCAAGGCAAATGAGTTGGAGAAGAAACTGGATGAGCGTCTGTTAACCGGTTTCAAGCGTATCCGCAAGAGCGCTCGTAACGGACTGGCAGTCGTAAAAATCGAGCGTGACTCCTGCGGTGGTTGCCACGCTAAGATTCCTGCTCAGCTCCAATTGGATATCCGTACCCGCAAGAAGATTATTGTTTGCGAGTTCTGCGGTAGAATATTAGTAGACCCAGAGATGTAAGAATCAGGCTAATCACGCCTAACCACCATGTTACGCCGGCACCTATCGTGTCGGCGTAACTGTCTTCTGTACCGAAGATATAATACGCCAGAACAGCTATGCCGTTGTTGGTAAAATGCATCACAACGGGAATCCACAGACTGCCGGACCAGACAAAGACATAACCGAATGCGGCACCCATCAGCATACGCGGGATAAAACCATAGAACTGCATGTGGATGGCAGAAAACACGATAGCTGTGATCCAAATAGCGAGGTGTACAGTGTAACCGGTAACCCGTAACCCATCACCGCTAATTATCTGCTGCAGCGTGCCGCGGAAAGAGAGTTCTTCGGCTAAAGCCGGCAGCAAGGCCATCAGAGCGATATTGAGAATCAGCACGCCTATATTATCGGCTTTGAGGAATCGCTCGGTCAAAGCAGCAGCAGAAGCCTCGTAGGCTTTGAGTTTTTGTTCGATGAAATCGAGACTTTCCGGTAATTCAATACGATTGTTCAGGTCCGCTAATAGGTTGATAGCCGGAATGGCACAAACCATGATTCCTACCGCCAGTACAAACGACTGCCAGCCGGCACCTTTGTTCAGGTTGAGCCAGTTAAACGGTTTATGGTTCTCATCCCATAGCCAGGCACAAAGGATTGGCGGCAAGAGGAAAGTGCCCATCGTCTGCAGGAACTGCAGCCATTTGAGACTATCGGTACTCTGACTGCCGCCACAAGCTATCATCCAAACGCCCATAGCCAATAGCGTCAGCACTGCCATGATGCCTAACCAAACAAGTATGCGAACAAAAATCTTCTGCATTATTCCGGACTGTTGTAATTACGACCGTACGAACGATACGTATCTTTCTCTATCTCGATGGTGGGTTCTTCCCAAGCCGTCATAGGCGTCAAGTGCCACTCGATATACTTGATACTCAGCCCTCTATCCAACCATTGCTTCTCATAATGCGTCTGCAATGCTCTTGCGTCCGCAAAAAGCTCGTTGGAATCGAGTGTTTTGGCATATAAGTCATCCGTGGAGCAAACCACCGGATACGGGTTAAGCCGCAGCATCTCCGTGGTATAGGTATAGAGGAACGGACTATCGGTCTTGAGATGAATCAGTCCGTCGGGTTTGACAATTTGCTGATAGCGCTGCATGAAATAGGTAGAGGTAAGACGCTTGGTGGCTTTCTTCATCTGCGGGTCGCAGAACGTGATCCATATCTCATCCACTTCGTCCGCAGCAAAGAACTCCGTGATAAACTCTATCTGCGTACGCAGGAAGGCTGCATTCTTGATGCCGTTCAACTCCGCTTCTTTGGCGCCTGCCCACATGCGGGCACCTTTGATATCCACGCCGATGAAGTTCTTATCCGGATATTTCTGCGCCAAGCCTACCGTATATTCGCCTCGGCCGCAACCAAGTTCGAGCACTATCGGGTTGTCGTTATGGAAGAACTCTTCACGCCAACGTCCCGCCATGGGTTTATACGGCGGTTGGAAGACATTCGAGAATGTCTCCATCTCCGCAAATTTCTTGAGTTTATTCTTACCCATAGAACGATTTATTCCTGTCCATTCCTGGAAATCTCAACCCCTACATCCATCACGCCGCGCAACAGGCTGTCACGCATGCCATGCTGGATAGACAAGTGATAGGAACCTGTATCCGGAAAATGATAGTTATCCTCGAGCAGGACCGGCATCTCGATGAAACCGTGGTGTCTGTTGCCTAACCATTGTCCGCGGTCATCCGCCAAGTAGAACTCGATTGTGTCCCGACGCGCACCATTGTCGATAAACAGCCACATGTTCTGATACGGATAGCGCTCGGTATGCCGCACATAAACCACCATGCGGTAGTCGGGCTGCGCATCATCAATCGTATAATCGAACACCATAGCTGAGTCCACCTGCCATTCTCCCGATGAAATCGGCACAAATTGACTATAGACCGTGTCGGTGCTGCAGGATGTGAGCAGCATCAACAGACCTATAACCAATAACCCATAACCTTTAACCTCTCTTCTCATCGTCTGTCCCTCCTGTCTCTATGATCGTTATGATGTTTTTTCTTCTTATCAAAACGCGTCACGTCGCCATGACCGGTCTGATATCCTATCTCAGTAGAGATAGCGCGTGTGCCTTCGAGCGTATCGGGTTTCTCACCGCGACGGTTCATAGCGATGATCTCATGGGCCCGTGCCGCTGTGAGCGTCGTCAGGTTGGCTGCTATATGCTCATCGGACGAATAGGTGACGGTTCCTGCCAACGGGTCGGCGGAGAAGAAATAGAAGGTAGCATCCTTGGTCTCCAGCTGTATATGCCGTGCCGGCAGAATCTTGGAAGCGTCTTCATATACCGGCACTTCGTAGTTCAGACAGCATTTGAGTTTGGCGCACATACCTGCCAGTTTCTGCGGGTTAGGAGATATATTCTGCAGACGCGCGGCACCTGTTCCTACGGAATTGAAGTTGATCATCCATGTCGAGCAGCACAGTTCGCGACCGCACGGACCTGTACCGCCGATACGTCCTGCTTCCTGCCGCGCACCGATCTGCTTCATCTCCACGCGGATGCGGAAAGTCTCTGCATAGACCTTGATGAGTTGGCGGAAATCGACACGGCCGTCTGCTATATAGAAGAAGATAGCTTTCGATCCGTCGCCTTGGTACTCCACATCGCCTATCTTCATCTCGAGGCCTAATGATTTAGCTAACTGACGCGCCTTAATCATCGTCTCCTGCTCACGCGCATGCGCTTGTTTGGCGCGCTCGAGGTCTTCCTCGGTGGCAATACGAACGACCTGACGCACCTCATAACGCGAGGTATCGATATTATTCTTCTTGATTTGCAGTTCCACCAGTTTGCCGGTCAGCACCACTTCGCCGAGGTCTTGTCCCGGATTGGCTTCTACCACGACCTTCACACCTTTCTCCAAAGGCAGTTGCTGGCTGTTATGGAAATAGCCCTTACGCGTATTCTTGAACTGCACCTCGACGAGGTCGGTCAGTTGGGTATTCTCCGGCAGGTCGGACAGCCAGTCACTCACGGGCAACATATGCGCCGAGTTACGCTTGGTAGCACTGGCTCCCAATTCGTGATTAGCCGCTCCTATCGTATATTTCTTCATATCTTCGGTTTTTTAATCAATACAATCATTTGCAGGCAAAGGTCAAAAAATATCATCTTGGCATTGCCATTTTGCTCTATCTGTCGCTCCGCAAGGTCCAGTTGGTTCATGATGGCCTCCACATTGCCGTTATGGATGAAGGGCGCGAACTTATCGGAGAAAGCGCGTTCGGCTTCCATCTGGTAGTTCAGTTCGGGTTGCGCCATATTGCGGATATAATTCTCCCGTATCTGCTGCTGCGCATACTGCAGAAAATGCTTCTGCCGTTCGCGTCCTACCTTACTGTCCGCCATGTCGAGACTCCATTGGCGCAAGCGCTTGAGCGATTCGTATTTCTTCTGCGGGTCCTGCAGCACGCCTACGGTATAGGCATCGCGAAAAAGTGCGATGAAATCGCGCAGTTCTTGCTGTTCCTCTTCGGAGTCACCGGCTTTTTTGAGCGCCGCCAGATAACTACCGTTGGCGATACGCGCGATGTCCATAGCCTGCGTGGCATTAAGTCCTTTCTGCCGCAAAGCCTCAGCGATCGTCTCATTCTCCAGACGCGGCACTTGTATCGTCTGCACACGTGACTGGATAGTGGCCAACAGCTGTTCCGGATGCTCCGAGACCATCAGGAAGACGGTCTTGGCAGCCGGTTCTTCGAGGATTTTCAGTAACTTGTTCGCCGAGGCGATATTCATCTTCTCCGGTTGCCAGATGATCATTACCTTGTATCCTTCGCCGTAGGCTTTGAGGCTGAGTTTGCGCAGAATCTCCCCACTCTCTTTCTCGTATATCATGCTCTGCTTGGTCTCCACGCCCAGCGCCTCATGCCAGTCTTCGAGGTCGAAATAATGCTTGTTGAGGATGATCTCACGCCAAGGCTCGAGGAACGCGTCACAAGTGTCTCCGGCATCGGTCTTGACGATCGGGAAGACGAAATGCAGGTCGGGGTGCTGCAGCTTCTCGAACTGCAGACAAGTCGGACAAACGCCGCAGCTGTCGCTCTCCGTGCGATGCGGACAATTCAGATATTGGGCATAGGCAAGCGCCAACTGCAACTTACCGATACCGGATATACCTGTAAACAACTGCGCATGAGGTATTCGTCCCTCACGCACGGCCTGACGAAGTTGCTGCTTCGTCGCCTCTTGTCCTATTATCTCCCGGAAAAGCAATTTTGAATTCTTAATTCTTGATTTTTAATTCAGCCCGCAGCGCTTCTACCATCTCGGCATATTCGGCATCGCTCAGATATACCTTACCCGGGTTCATCTGGAAGGTTCCTCCATAATCCGGTCCGTCCACATATTTGGGTGCGAGGTGGAAATGGAGGTGGCTGAGTTTATCGGAATAAGCGCCGTAGTTGATTTTCTCCGGTTTGAACAGTTTCTGCATAGCGCGTGTCACATCTGCGACATCGGCCATGAAGAGGTTACGCTGCTCGTCGTCCAGTTCGTTGAGGTCGTTCACATGCTTGTCGTACGCCACGAGACAACGGCCGTGATAGGTCTGCTCCTTAAATACGAACGCGCGCGACACGCGTAGGTGCGCGATTTCTATCATCAGATTGTGCAGGGTCTCATTGTTGGTGCAATAGAGACAGTCTTTCGGATCGGAATACATGGTGATTTATCGGTAATTTGCTATTTATTATTTGTCATTTAATCCTGCCTTCTATGACGGCATTACGCACAGCCTCGATAGCCTCGTTGGCGTCCGTATATTGCTTGAGGTCGATGGGTTCGCCTACATGCATGTGCACAGGATGACGACGCACGAAGGGTTTGCCTTTCGGCAGCACTTCAAAACATCCGTCGAGCGACAACGGTATAACGGGCAGGCCGAGGTCCCATGCTATCTGGAAGGCACCGCGTTTGAAACGCCCCACTTCGCCATTGAGCGAACGGGTTCCTTCCGGGAAGATGACCGTGCAGACGCCGTTCACCAGTTGCTTCTCTACGTCTTTGAGGCTCTCCATAGCTGCTTTGGCATTACGACGGTCCACGAAAATATGTCCGGCAGCCTTACAGGCTGTGCCCACGAACGGCACTTTGCGCAATTCCGCTTTCATCAGCCATTTGAAGATGACCGGCAGCCAGCCATAGACCAACCACACGTCGAACATCGACTGATGGTTCGCTACGAACACATAACTCTGTCCGGGCTTGATATGCTCGAGGCCGTCAACGGAAACAGGCAGGAACATCAACCAGAAGGCCGAACGCGACCAGAACTGCTGCTCTTTATGCACAAACTCGGCATTGCGGAAGGGGACAAAGATAATTGTGAAGATAGCCGTGAAGATGGTGATTACCAGGAATATCGGCCAAGCAATCAGATATTGCCACAACCAATAAAAAGGACGAAGTATATATTTCATAACCTTAACCTTTAACCTCTAACCTTTAACCTTTAGTCCTTATCATATTTCTGCATGAACCCGCGGTAGAGTGCGCATATACGGCGAATCTCTTCCCACTGTTCATCCGGAAGTTTGGTACCTACCACTTCGACCACGCGGCCTGCAGCAATAGTACCTATCTCCGCGCAGCGACGGATATCAAAGCCATCGGCCAACGCGTGCAGGAATCCTCCGGCAAAATAGTCACCGGCACCAGTGGAGTCCGTACAGCTGGTGGTAATAGCGCCGATATGATGACGCTTGCTGCCCTGTTGTACATACGAGCCGTTCTTACCGACCTTGACCACCGCTATATCGCATTGCTCGGCAATCATCTGAACCGACTCTTCGGGGTTGAGATGCGTGTAAGCAAACGACTCATCCTCGTTGGCGAAGACGATATCCACGTACTGCTTCACAAGTCCTTTGAGGAAAGCGTGGTTCTCGTTGATGACGTTATACGACGCGAGGTCGAGCGAGACCATACAGCCGGCCTCTTTCGCCAGACGGAGTGATTTCTCCAACAGCTCATGGTTCTGTACCAGATAGCCTTCGATATGGAAGATGTCGTAACCGTTGAAGGCGTCTTTCTGGATATCATCGGCGCACAGTTCAGCCGCAGCGCCCAGATACGTAGCAAACGTACGCTCGCCGTCCGGAGTGACCAGCACGATTGAGAAACCGGACATCGCGGATTTCGACGACAGCAGCAAAATGGGTTTGACGCCGTTCTTGAGCATGTCCTCGCGGTAGAAATCACCCACCTCGTCGTTTCCGATCTTGCCGATGAAGGCCGCCTTGCCACCCAACGAAGCGATACAGTTAATCGTGTTGGAGGCAGAACCGCCTGCTACCATGCGTTTGCGGACCGACAGGAAACGATACTGGATCTGCTCTGCCTGATCTTTAGAAATAAGGTTCATACTTCCTTTCGGGAAGCCGAGTTCGCGCAAATCATCCTCGCTTACCTGCAGAAGGATGTCCGTCAGCGCATTTCCTAAACCTAAAATCTTTTTCATTTGTACTATTTTTGACCAAAAATCGGGTTAATTTTCAAAAAACTATACCTCTTAATGCATTTTTTTCGAAAAAAATTTGCATATATCAACAAAAAGCAGTACTTTTGCACCCGCTTTCGAAAAACGAGGGCATCAAACAAGCTTCCTTAGCTCAGTCGGTTAGAGCATCTGACTGTTAATCAGGGGGTCCTAGGTTCAAGTCCTAGAGGGAGCGCGAGGCACTTACACAGGTTGTAGGTGCTTCTTTTTTTCGTTCGCTGCTATTCTTCCCGCGCGCTCTTGCACCCTGCTCAACCAAATTCGCTGCAAAAGTAATAAAATTTTTGCATATATGCAAATATTTTGGCACAAAAATAGCGAATAGTTCCGTTTCGCTATCTCCTTATTGCATCATCATGATTAGCATCGGAATAGGCAAAACGCCATTGACCGAATACAATATATCACTGGTATAATTCGATTTGCCGCGATATACATAGCCGTTCTTGACGGTATAGAGAATATCGCTGGAGTACGACGATTTACCGCGGTAGATATACGTGCCATCAAACGTCAGCACGATGTCGGACGAGTAGGACGACTTGCCGGAATACAGGTATTTCCCGTCCCATGTATAAAGGATGTCAGACGAGTACGAACTGCGACCTTTGTACACATATTTTCCGTCCCAGGAATATAAAATATCGCTTGAGTAACTGGACTTGCCTTTATAGATATAATGTCCGTCAAACGAATAGAGAATGTCGCTCGTATACGACGACTTCCCCCGAAAAAGCTGCGTCTGTCCCATAGTACTGATGCTGATAAATAGGGTTAGTATGAAAAGGATTGTCTTTTTCATATGAATTAATTTGCTGCAAAGGTACAAAATATTTTGCATACATGCAAATTAACATGCATTTTTCTTGTGTATGTCACAAAAAAGCATTACCTTTGCACCCACTAACTGCGTGCAGCATGACACCAACGGTCGAATACATACAAGCGCGATTTGACGAATATAACACGGCCTATTTCAATGGTCAGTTGCCGCCGTTGCCGATCAAGCTAAGTCATGCTAAGGGATTTCTTGGCAAAGTGACGTTCACGCGCCGCAAGCAGGGCTTGTTCAGCGGCTATCGGAACGAAAACTTTGTGCTGCGTATTAATGCGCGTATTGATTTGCCCGAGACTTTGATTGAAGATACGATCTTGCATGAGATGATTCATTATTATATTGCCGTCAATCAGTGGCACGACACGAGCACGCACGGACAACTCTTCCGTCGTGAGATGGCGCGCCTTAATGCGGATGGACGGCATATAACCATCTCGCATCGGCTGACGGACGAACAACGCGCGCAGGCTATTATCCATAAGGTGCGTGCAGTGGCTATTGTGCATTTCGCGGACGGCAAGACCGGTGTGAAAATCGTTCCTAACCAACCGCAACATATACGCCGCTGGCAGCAGATGGCGATGCGGCGATTCCCTATCCGCTCCATCGAATGGATCGAGTCTGATGATGATTTCTATGCAAAGTTCCCTTCCTCCATGGCCATGCGCATCTATCTCCTCACCGATCCAAACTCTCTCCCACACGAATAAAATGACCGTAGATTTGTATAATTCAAAAAAAAGTTGTACCTTTGCAGCCGCAAAGGTTTTTTGCAAGACATAAATCAGCGCAAAGCGTTGCGCACAAAATAACATATTAACAGCATTGGCTATTATTCGCGTTCGAGAAAAAGGTCCGGAAAACTAATTTCTTAACAGAATTAGAAAAGCCATGTTCACGGAAGTAAAGGAACTTCCCAAATCCTATCATAAGCACGGAGTTTTTCTGTGTGGGTATATCTATGATAGGATGCGGGTTTTCTTTCCGGACCTCCCGTGAACGCGAGTAGATATACTCACTTTTCTTTTCTGCCTGAGTGATTGATGGCAATGCAAAATTGCTATCAATCTATGGCAGGGAATGCAGATTTAAGAGCTGCTAACAAAGCAAAAAAGGATGAGTTTTACACTCAATTAGATGACATCTCGAGAGAACTTAAGCACTACAAGCAACACTTTAAAAATAAAGTAGTGCTCTGTAATTGCGACGATCCTTACGAGAGTAATTTCTTTAAGTATTTTGCTCTAAATTTCAATTTGTTGGGCCTCAAGAAACTAATTGCTACATGCTACAATGGTTCGCCTATTGCGGGTGACGAGTTACCTTTGTTGTTTGAAATAGAGGAAAGTGAGCCAAAGAAAATTGCCTACAAAGTAGAGATTTCGGAAGTAGCGGACTACAATAATGATGGCGCAGTTAATTTAGCCGATGTACAATGGCTCATTCAAAACGACAAAAATGTACTATCGCTTCTTAAAGGGAATGGAGATTTTCGCTCGCAAGAGTGTATAGAACTCTTAAAAGAAGCAGATATAGTAGTGACAAATCCTCCTTTTTCTCTATTCCGAGAATATATTGCACAGTTAATGACATTCGATAAAAAGTTTGTCATCTTAGGCAATATGAATGCCATTACTTATAAAGAAATATTTCCTTTGCTAAAAGAGAATAAAATATGGATAGGAAATGGTTTTAATCTCTCTATGGTTTTTAAAACCACATACGCAAATACTCTGGAGGCTAATCGGCAATATGTAAAAAACAAAGGCTATAATCCTGATGAAAATTATGTAAAGACACCCGCTATAGCATGGTTTACAAATTTGGATATCCCAAAGCGTCATGAACAATTAGATTTATTTAGACACTATACCCCAGAGGAATATCCAAAATACGATAATTTTGATGCGATTAACGTGGATAAAGTTGCTGATATACCAGCAGATTATGATGGAGTAATGGGAGTTCCTATTACATATATGGACAAATACAATCCAGATCAATTTGAAATATAGATGCGGCTAATAGATATTTATTGTTGGATTATTTTCACGTGAATGACCGCGTTGTAAAAGAACATGGACATTGCTGCAATATTAATGGGATATCTACCTATTTCCGTATTTTAATTCGTAACAAAAAACCACAAAAGCCATGAAAATAGATTTACATGAAGTACGCGTGCGGGAGTTGTGCGCGGGGTACAATGATTTGAGTATTCAGGAAGAAGGCATCGTCGGCTACGGCGGACGACTCAACATTCGTCCGAAATATCAGCGCGAGTTCGTTTATGACGAGAAAAAACGTAACGCGGTCATGGACACCGTTTGGCAGAACTTTCCGCTCAACGTCATGTATTGGGTCAAGACCGACGGCGCGGATGGCATCGACTACGAAGTGTTGGACGGTCAGCAACGTACGATCTCTATCTGTTCGTTCATTGCCGGCGAGTATATGATGGAGTTTGACGGTAACTTGCTCGGCTTCAACAACATGACCCAAGAGCAGCAAAATCGTATTTTGGATTACAAGCTCCAGGTCTATATATGTGAAGGTTCAGACGAAGAGAAAATCAAATGGTTTCAGCGCATCAATATTGCCGGCGAGAAACTGACCGACCAAGAGATTTTGAATGCTATTTATGCGGGCAGTTGGACAACACAAGCCAAGCGCCGTTTCTCCAAGACAGGTTGCGTGGCGTATCGTATCGCCTCGGATTTTATGTCCGGTTCGCCTATTCGTCAGGACTATTTTGAAACCGCGCTCCAATGGATCGGCGACGCGCAAGGAAAGTCGCTTCGTCAGTACATGGCGGATCATCAGCACGACACCGATGCGGACGAGTTATGGCAGTATTTTCAGGATGTTATTCATTGGGTGGACAAACTCTTCGGACGCAAGTACAAGAAAGAAATGAAAGGCGTAGAATGGGGCTTGTTGTACAATAAACACCGCGATACCAAACTAACCGCCACTGCTATAGATGCCGAAATATCTCGCCTCATGCGCGACAGCGATGTGCAGAA
>JAFWAK010000082.1 GCA_017507715.1 Paludibacteraceae bacterium
CTGGATTGATACAGACCCCGGAATAGGAAAAGCCACTTCTATTGCAGTCTCTCCTTCATCCTCAACGGTGGAGTTCACACTTGATCAATTAGATACCTTGCCTAAAGGTTATCACACGCTTGGCTTGCGTGCCAAACGTGGACACGATTGGTCGTTCACCTACAAACGTCAGTTTATGAACGTTAATGCCGGCATCAAAATGAACGTGGAGAAAGTAGAAGCATGGTGGGATAACGACACCGAGAACCTGATTAACGTGCCGTTTGTTATTGAGAATGGAGAAGCTATCATCAGCAACTATATCATGGATGCCTCTGCACTTTCTTACGGCGCGCATAAACTCCATTTGCGTGCTACTGCAGATACCCGTGAGAGCCTTATTTATACCTATGCTGTTTGCAAGAACGCAGTTCCGCAATTCTCTTTTGCATCGGACTACGCTTGTGCCGGTGATGAAGTTTTTATCTTGGACGAGACGCAAGAAGTGCAAGAGGAATCAACTTATGCATGGGATGTAAATGGCGACGGCAAAACGGATTATACCACAAAAGGCAATATTACGCACACATTTACCAAGGCAGGCACATACAATGTAACATTCACTGTGTCAACCGGTGGCTGTGAGTCCGTTTATTCCCAAGAGTTTGTGGTTTATGCAAAACAGACTCCTTCTGTTAAACTGGCGCGCAGCAAGAGTGCTGTCTGTGCAGGAGATAGTGTGGTGTTTATTGCAACGCCGACCAATGGAGGAGACAATCCGACATATACTTGGTTCAAGAATGGAGTGGAGATTGCAGGCGTTTCGACAGATTCGTTAGTCCTGTTTGATTTGCAAAACCAAGATACGATCCAAGTGCAACTGACAACATCTATTCCTTGTCCTACGGCACCCACGGTTTTGTCTTCTAAACTAGTCCAAACCGTTTATGAAGTGCCGACGATAGAGTTCTTCTTGGCGAATATCTATTACACGGACGAGAATGAGTTCTCTCTTGTTAACATGGCTACGCCGAAGGGCGGTGTGTTCTATGTTAACGACGTAGAAACAGATTTCTTTAATCCGCAGGAGAAGCCTATCGGCACATATACCGTACGTTATGAGGTAACCAATAGTAATGGCTGTGAGTCTGAGGCTTTAACAACGTTTGAGTTAAAAGAACATTCGGGGCACACATCGATAAATACAACTGAGGCAACATTGATTCCGGTTAAGATTCTCCGTGACGGCCAAGTCCTCATCCTCCGCGGAGATAAAACCTATACGGTAACCAGCCAAGAAATCAAATAATCGAGGATTACAACCCTCTTTCCTTCAACCAAGCATTGAACTCCCTGAATTGAGCGGCGTTGAGCCGCTCTTTTTGTGTCCATTTCTTAACCTGGGACGGCAAAAACGGGCAAGCGTATTTCTCCGAAAGCGCCTCGGCCAACTCCTCTACGCTAACCTCAAAATCAGCAAGATAGACATGAGTATCCACCAATTGTAACAGAAACTCAATATACTCCCAATGAGAACCGTCAAAACCACCGCCGTACGGATAGATGCGACGAGTATAAAAATTCCCTTCTTTGTCACGCTGGATGATATATGGATTATCCTGAACAAAGAAACCCGCCAAAGATTCTACGCGAGAAGTAAGTTTTAATTTTGCCATATTAACAATCTTTATATGCCCTTACATCGGGATTATCTGCTGGTCATCTGCTGGTCATATGCTGGGTGCTACCCTAATTAGGGGTACCACTCCTCCTGATATCTTCCACCACCAGACTCGCCAGCGTGCATCCAAAGACGGCCGTTACCTGCATCAGGCTACCTCGTGTCTCGCATGCTTGCGCCTGCTCCGTGGAATAGACGCAGCGTATCTTTTTGGACGGTTTCGCGTCGATTCTTTTCATGCGTGCTCGTACGGCTTTGGCGAGTGCGTCACCTTTGATGGTCATCAACTCGCCGGTCGTCACTTGCGTCGGGTCGAAACGCAAAGCAGCACCCATTGAGGAGAAAGTTTTTAACCCGCGCACGCGCGACGCGTATAAAATAAGGTCAGTTTTATCCGCTACGCTGTCTATCGCGTCAATGAGATAGTCATAACCCTCCAAGCCATTGGTTTTCAGCCATTCACCGTTCACCCTCTCGCAGCGTGCTGTTATCTCTGCTTCGGGATGGATGGAGAGCAGTCGTTCGCGCAGAGCTTCTACTTTCGGGCTACCGATGGTAAGGGAAGTAGCGGGAATTTGACGGTTGATATTGGAAGGCTGAACGAGGTCGTCATCTACGATGGTCAGATGCGTCAGCCCGGTACGAACAAGCGCCTCGGCGGCATAGGAACCGACACCGCCTACACCGAAAATGATGACGCGTCGGGTGCGCAGCGCTTCCATCGCTTTAGCGCCTAACAGGGCTTCACTACGAGCAAAAAAATCATTCATAACCTTCAATTTTGCATGCAAAAGTACAAAAAAATATGCATTTCTGCAAAAAAAAAGCCAAAAAATTTGGTCAATTCAGAAAAAAGCAGTACTTTTGCACGCTTTTTCGCCCCGTAACGGGGAAAAGAGCATTGCCCAGGTGGCGGAATTGGTAGACGCGTTGGTCTCAAACACCAATGGGAAACCGTGCCGGTTCGATCCCGGCCCTGGGTACTTAAATTAACTAAAGGTCAGGCGGGAGACTTAAACATCCGCTATCCACTCAGAACAGGCTAACTGCCCGGAGAGTAACCCAAAGGAGGTGTAAGCAATGATTATCGTTCCTGTAAAAGAAGGTGAGAACATCGAGCGCGCGATTAAGAAATTCAAACGCAAATTCGATAAGACGGGTGTCGTAAAAGAACTTCGTCGCCGTCAGCAATTCGACAAACCGAGTGAGCTGAAGCGAGTTAAGATGGCGCATGCTAAGTATGTGCAGTCGTTGCATGCTCACGACGATATGTAATTAGCTTATATCGCTCCAATTATGCGCTTCGATACGTAATGTATCGAGGCGCCTTTTGTATATACGGTTCATCTCGTCCTCCAGTAGCGGGTCTTTCTCGAGAATATCCATCGCGGCCTGTCGTGCCAAAGCCACCAACTGACCGTCCGTGGCGAGGTTGGCTATCTGCAGGTTGAACGGTGTGCCGGACTGAAGGGTTCCTTCCAAGTCACCCGGGCCACGC
>JAFWAK010000083.1 GCA_017507715.1 Paludibacteraceae bacterium
GGGAGGACATGGTGCACTCATTGAGAACCTCAACCAACAAGACGCCGACATCGTTTTCATCAAGAACATTGACAACGTGGTACCAGACCGTCTGAAGAAAGATACCATCCGCTACAAACAGATTCTGGCAGGCGTACTGGTAACCGAGCAGAAACGCGTGTTTGAAGCGCTGAAGAATCCGAACCTGAGCGACGAAGAACGCGAGAAACTGAATCGTCCTATTCGTGTCTGCGGTGTTGTTAAGAACACGGGTGAGCCCGGTGGTGGACCGTTCCTGGTTCGTGAGGCAGACGGAAGCATCAGTTGCCAGATCCTCGAGTCCACGCAGATCAGTGACCCGCAACTCATGGCACAATCAACCCACTTCAATCCGGTGGACCTCGTGTGCGCAATTCGCGATTATGAAGGCAAGCCGTTTGACCTGCTGAAATACGTAGACCCGCAGACGGGCTTCATCTCCAACAAGAGTAAAGACGGCAAAGAACTGTTGGCACTCGAGTTACCGGGTCTATGGAACGGTGCGATGAGCAAATGGAACACCATCTTCGTGGAAGTGCCTGTTAGCACCTTCAACCCTGTGAAGACGGTTAATGATCTCTTAAGAGAACAACACCAGTAAAAGTGTATGGTGTAGAAGAAAGGCTGCCCGAATGAGCAGCCTTACTTTTTTTAATCAAAGCACCATTTGATACCGAGGCATGGGTTACACATAAAACCCTGGCCGGTAAAGTTATAAGAGAACTCTATCTCCGTGCCGATATTGAGGTTAGGACATTTGAACCATCGTCCGACATTATACCATAACTGCGGTTCGCTAATGAATACAAATGATTGTCCGGTTGCGTTCCTCTGTCCCCATATATCCAAAAATCCGCTAAAGCGCAGACCCGGCGCCGTACAGAAGTCGTCGCATCCCCAGACAAACGTGAACTGAAGAGGCACTTGGTTCGCCGTCTTGTTGTAATCATCCACGATATATTTGTAGAGCAGTTCGAGGTTGAAGATATTCTTGTAGTCTTTGGTATGAAGACAGTAGTTAAGTCCGACGAGTGCGGCGTGGTTAATAGCATATCCCCGTATATCACCTACGGCATCTTTATATAGACCGAGTCCGCCGTTATATTCCACCTGAATACTCAGATCTCGTGCCTTGGTCTTCTGCCAGAAATTCAAACAACGTGCTATCTCGGTATAGGCCATAAATGGCGTATTGTTCGGATCTTGAGGATTGATATTATAGTCGAAATCCACAAATGCGAACGTACTACCCCACGGGTCGGGATAGAACAACTCAAGCGTGGTAGTCACCCGGTTGGTCCGCTGATTCGCGCAAGCCGTATTGAGACTACCGAAGTCGTAAAAGAGTTGCAGGTTTGTACCCGCCATGACACCACTAACGCAGGTCGCCCACAATAGTGCCGAGAGTAGTATACGCTTTGCCATTCTTAATGATGATTACTTGTCCGTTGTAGATTGTCTTGATTGCCCGTTTACCATCAGCAGTCTGTTCCAATGCTTCTGCACCGACGGCCGTGATGGACACAGCACCGGTAACATTGGTAATCGTCAGTCGTCCAGACTCCTTATCGTACTTGCCGGTGGCCCCGGTAACCGTTACCTCTGTCGGGCGATTGTCCGGCGTGCCGAGATAGGCAATGAAACCATCCTTGAGCGTCAGCGCGTAAGCCGGCCAAAGAGTGGCACCAGTTGTCGAGACGGTATAGGTTGTGACACCACTGACATTCTTGAGCATCTGGATTGCCAGTTCCGGATAATCGATGAAAGGATTACGATTGCCCTGATAGTTAGCCGCACCGTCATTACGCACCATCTCGGTAAGCGAAACCGGGTCGGTCATGTGCCACTTGAGCAAAACCGGTATCGATTCGAACACGCCGCTCTTACCCAGTTTACCAAGCAATTGCGCATTACCGTTATACAGACTACTCTTGTAACTGCCGGCCTGGCCATAGACAATATAATCGTAGAGTACCACGCGTGCCGCATCGCCACGGTAGGAGCCCAGATTGGTGGACACATAAAGCGCATTGTTGATGCTGACCACATTCGGGTCATAATAACTGGACGACTCTCCGTATGGTGTATTGCCGCGGTCGCTGTTCACGGCCGTCGAGGCCGGTCGAACCGACTGCATGTCGTATCCCATAGGAATACTCTTGTCTGCACCTTTCGACTGCGGCCAAGTATGTTCACGATTCCAAGTACTACCGCTATCCCACGTGCCGTTCATCGAGCAACCGTCATAATAACCGATAATATAACCGGACTGGTTCAAGTCCTTATCCACGTATTTATATTGGCTGCGCAAATTGTTGTAGCTAAAGCGTGTCTCCGCGATACGGCATGTACTGCCCATAAGCGTATTCAGCGCGCCGAACAGGTCGTCACCGCTCAATGTACGCAAAGCATCCGGAGAATAGGTATCCGTATAGTAAGCGGTTTGTTTTTCAAGGTATTGACTGTAGGCTTCCCGGGCCTCACGCGTGCCCATGTGTGCCTGCATATCAACAGCCCAGGCGCCCCAACTCAGGGCGCACAGGGCAATAGATATGAATAAGCGTTTCATCATTCAGCATTCTCTTCTTCAGGTTCATTGACGAGAATATTCTTCACCTCCCATGTCGAGCAGGTCTGCCCCGGAAGGCTCTTGTAACGGAAACCGATATAGATAATCTGGTCTTTCCATGCGCTCAGATCGAGACGGCCGGTGTTGTAGAATGTCCAGCTATTGGCATCCGGGAAGCCGGTCTTGCCGTCGAATTCATTCCACGGCAGTTGGGTCCAAGTAGCCGTCTTGACATCACCTGCATAGTCGGTAGACACCCATACTGTAGCTTGCTCATAGCGACCATCCTCAGGCAGCGGGCCGTAGTTCATCGCCATATCGAAGCTGAGGGCCGGGCTAACGGCTTTCTTCAGTTTGATTTTCGGTGTGACGAACCATCCCTCGCCATAATGCGGACCGCCCTTGGCATAGGCCGTTCCCTTCATTCCGTAGAGGTTGTCGAATGCCCAAATATAGGTGATACCGTCCTCGAGATCAAAATCCTGGATGGTGAGTTTACCCATGTTACCGTCACCGGCTACAGCCTGCTGGTAGTAGGTCGAGAGGTTAGCAGCCCAACCCTTCTTCGCATCAAGCATGAACGACATCGACTCTTCTACGATACCCGTGTTCGCATTCCATGTCTCACCGTTGAAGGTGTACTCATAAGCGATATAGAGCTTAGCACTCTCGTCGTACCATACCATCACTTCCAGTTGGTCGATCTCAGCATACGGGAAGTTAACCAAGAGCCATTTTGCCACCTGTCCATTCGCCTCGGCAGGCAGCAGGTGGAAGTTAGCCGGCAGCACAAGCTTGGTCCAAGCGTAGCCGTCTGCAGACTCGTAGAATACCTCTTTATCCGTATCGTAGATAACACCTATGATAATACCCTCATCCGGTTGCGGCAACTTAGCGATGATCTCGGATTCGTCCGCCACATCGAGCGTCAGCTGTGTAGCGGCATTGTATGCACGCAAGTACGGAGGCAGACCATCATCGGTGAGGTAGGTAAGATTGAATATCGAACCCGGGTCGAGTTGCGGATACTTGTTGTAGATGAACGCAGGTGCGTACATATCCGCAGTGGCATTGGCATTAAAACAGCCCAGTTTGCCCACATTAGCCAGCGCGTTCTGATAGCGGTTTTTCAGGCCCTTGATAGAGTCCATCTCAACAGCTATCGCCTTGTTGGTTGAGTTATTGGCAATGGTCGCATAATCCGCCGTGGTCAAGGTGTAGTCATAAGTCTTAACCACCTTGATATACGGATCGCCATTGTCCAGATATTTGTCATCGAAATAGTTCTCGCAGGCCGTCATGCCAAGCGCCAATGCAACTATTGAAAATAAATATTTTGCTTTCATAAAACTACAAATTTAAATCTTAAATTCTAAATCTTAAATCTTAAATGATTAAAACTGCAGTTTTAATCTAATATTCCATTGACGACCTTTGTTGTAGAAGAAGTAGATATTATCCTTCGTATTCTCTGCAACGGTCTGGGTAGCGGTGCTGGCTGACCATGCTTTCTCGATGTAGTACTGGTTGAGTACGTTGGTCACGTTTCCGGCGATAGTAGCACGAATCGGCCCCATCTCGAACTGGTAGCTGGCACGGATGTCCAGTGCACCACCGAGCGGGCAACGGTAGGGTTCTACAATATTCATCACCTTACCCGGCGTCAGGTTCGAGCCAGAGAAGCTATAGTAGCTGTAGTTACGGTCGTAGAGAGTATATTCACCACCGATACGGAAGCCCTTGAATGGTTTGAACGTCACACCGAAGTTAGCCGTCGTCTGTGCCTGGCCTCCGACATGGATGCCCTTCATGTTAATCTTAGCCCAATAGTGGTCCGGAGCACCTATCTCGGTAACTTTTGCATCCGCTGTCATAGCAAAGCCATGCTCGTCGTAAGCACGACCGATGACGCTGTCGCTATCCCACTTCCAATCACCTAAGGAAACCATCGCGCTCAACTCCAACCATTTGGTCGGACGAGCTTTCGCCTCGAACTCCAGACCCATGTGACGGGCATTAACACCGGTCATATTCATATAGAACTGTGTCTGGTTCGGGTCGCTGAGGTTGCCGTACTTGGTCATCGACTTATCCATCCACTCGGTAAAATAACCGTTGACATGGATCGAAGCATACTGGTTCTCGAAACCGTAACCAACCTCCACACTGGCAATCTTCTCGTTCTTTGCCTCGTTGTTGATAGCATTGGACGTGCTGACTGACATATAGATCGCTTGATATTTCGGTGCACGACTGATGAAGCCTGCGTTCAAGAACACATTGTGATACTTAGCGAACTTATAATTGATACCTCCCTTGATCGTACCTCCGACACGAGCGATGGAATCACGCGCGGTCACATTGTCATAGTAGAAGCGGTCGGTACGCCAGTTATGATTGAGACTAACCGAACCGTTGATAAAGGCGGAAAGATTGTTCTTGCTATACTCAAGGCTACCGAAGACACCTTCCTGCACGATAGTACCCGTGTAGTCACGATAGGCGATGTCGCCAACGCCTAAGTGCTCGTTAATCCACTCATCATTGGCAGCATTCGGGTTATTGGCAGGTAACACTTTCGAACGAGTAGCATCTACATAATAGCTACCTCCGAACAAGTCGCTTACTACAGCCTGGTGGATACCCTGATACCAGCGCACATCCACACCGGCAGTCAGTTCGAGGCAGTCAAACCATTTCTTATCATAGGTCGAGACAAGTCCTACCCAGTTATGATAGTTACGATTCTCACAGATAACGAGGCATGAACCGTATTCGGAAGCAGCGTTCATCTCCTGCACCGCAGCATAATCGAACATACCCGTTACAGGGTCACGGAACTTGGTTGTGATAACACCGCCACTGGCACCGTAAGTGAGGTCACTGTACGAACCTGCGTAGTTCAGACCATTCTCAGCCGTACGACCGAAGCCACGACCGATAGAGGTGTAAACCGTCGTTGAGAGACTGCTATTATCATCGATCTGCCAGATATGGTTGAGACTGATCTGCGGTTTGTGATACTGGTTGTAGTTGGTACCAGCCTGCTTGCCGTCTTTACCGAGACCGTAAGACGGGTTATACTGACGACGGTCCATTCCGCTCGGCATGTACTGCGCTACTCTATTCCACTCAGCAAGCGTCAAGGCACCGTTCGAACCGGCAGGACGTGTCCAGTGCCATTGCGGAGCACCGAAACCGGTGAGGCTTAACTGGTGGTTCTCATTGATACGCTTCGAGATATTAGCGAAATAACTGTATCCCTCAAAACCTGTACCTTGGATATAACCATTACCCCAAGTGCGGCTTCCTAACACAGTGATAGCCCAGCCATTCTTCATCAGACCTGTCGAGACGGTGAATGCCACCTTATTATAGCCATCATTACCCATCGAATAGCTGATGTAACCACCTCTTTTAGCATCGATACCACGTGTCACGATATTAATAGTACCTCCTACAGAAGGCGAAGCAAGTTTGGAAGCACCCATACCACGCTGGGTCTGCATGACGGTGGTCACATCGCTCAGACCTTGCCAGTTAGACCAGTACACCGTACCGCCTTCCATGTCATTCATCGGCACACCGTTGATCATCGTAGCCACATTCGTGTTGTCGAAACCACGCATCCAAATCTCGGAGTCGCCCCAACCGCCACCTTGACCGTTAGCGTGTACACCCGGCGTGTTCTTGAGTACTTCCGGGAACTCTTGTCCTGCAAGGCGCTCTTCGATCTCCAGGGCTGTCACTTGGCTGACTGCCACCGGCGTCTGCTGCGTACGAGCCATCTGACCGGTAATCGTCACGTCCTCTAACGCGATAGCTTCCGGATCCATGCGGATGATACCCAAGTCACCCTTCTTGGTCTTCACCGTCTGCATCTGATAGCCGACGTACGACAACTGTAACTTAGCACCTTCCTGCACTGCGATAGTGAAGTTACCATCCAGGTCAGTGATAATACCATTAGTAGTGCCTTCCTCCAAGATCGACACGCCAATCAGCGCCTCGCCGGTCTTAGCATCAATCACACTACCGCTCACTTTCTGTGTTTCCGCGAACAGACTAACCGCCGCAAATAAACACAAGAACAAAGGAATGATTTTTCTCATAAAACGATTGTTTGTTAAAATATACTATTGAGCAGTTTCGCCAAGCGAATACCTGCAATATAAAGCTGTCTCTCCATCGGTTGACGCCAAGTGTAGATATAATGATAGGTATTGCCATCCCATATCTCCTGGTATTTATAAATAGCCTCCGTCACATGATAACTATCCACAAGCAGTTGCTCGTCTGAAGCCTGTTCTATCTGGCGTTTGATATCCTTGTACTCATGCTGCAACATCTCGGCATACTCCGTATAGCTGTATCCCTGCGATTCGATGAGTTTGGTATCCCACACTGTATGGAGATTCGTATCTCGGCCAAACCATTTCATCTTAACGGCATTACCGCCTTTGTCATCCATGTGAGCCATGTGCATCGGACAATAGCGATCACCACTCAGATGGACGATGAAACGCAAAGTATGAATCATATTGGTTCGTGAAATCTGCTCTGCCTCCATATCTAACTCAAGTGAATCAAGCACGCGGTACAGATTACCGCCTTCTGTCGGATAATGAATCAGCGCGTCTGCTACGATGCTGTCACTCAGGCCGGCCGGGAAATCCTGAAAATGCCAACCGTCCTTGATACTCTGCGGATAGATATTATCGCTCTTGAGTTCGTCGGCCCAGTTGGCATAATAGATGATACCCTGCTTGCCAAGAATGGCATCCACATTTTTCTTGGCTTTGCGGTTGAGGTTATCATACGCAATCTTTGCAATGATACGATGGCCTTCCTGACCCCAACCAAAGGCAGGAAGACAGTACATGCATGCGCATGCACTGATGAGAAGGAGAGAAATAACTCGTTTCATATATTTTGATATTAGAATATCGATTGCTGTCCGTCTGCAGCAAGAGGAGTCTTGCCGAGGTGCTTGTATGCCTGTTCAGTCGCTTCGCGACCACGCGGCGTACGCTTGATGAAGCCTTCTTTGATGAGGTAGGGCTCGTACACATCTTCGATAGTGCCGGCATCTTCGCCCATCGCGGTAGCAATGGTATTCAGGCCGACAGGGCCTCCACGGAACTTATCGATGATGGTCAATAGCAGTTTGTTGTCTATCTGATCGAGTCCGAAGGTATCGATATTGAGCGCCTCCAAGGCATATTGAGCTATCTCAAGGTCAATCTTACCGTCACCCTTCACCTGCGCAAAATCGCGCACACGGCGAAGGAGGGCATTAGCGATACGAGGCGTACCGCGGGAACGACGAGCAATCTCGCCGGCCGCTTTCTCATTAATCTCCACGCCGAGCAGTCGAGCAGAGCGTTTGACGATACCTGCCAAGATATCGGCATCGTAATACTCGAGATGGCAGTTGATACCGAAACGGGCACGCAGCGGAGAGGTCAGCAGACCAGAACGCGTGGTAGCTCCGATGAGCGTGAAGTGGTTCAGGTCTATCTGTATCGTACGAGCCGAAGGACCTTTGTCAATCATGATATCAATGCGATAGTCCTCCATGGCCGAATAGAGGTATTCCTCCACGATAGGGCTCAGACGGTGAATCTCATCGATGAAAAGCACATCGTTCGGTTCGAGCGAAGTGAGGAGTCCGGCAAGGTCACCGGGTTTGTCGAGGACAGGACCTGAGGTCACCTTGAAACCTACGCCCAACTCGTTGGCGATGATGTTGCTAAGAGTGGTCTTGCCCAGACCCGGAGGGCCGAAGAGGAGCACATGATCGAGACTCTCGCCACGCAGTTTGGCGGCCTCTACGAAGATCTTGAGGTTCGAAGTGACCTTACTCTGTCCTGCGAAATCCGCAAAACACAAAGGTCGCAAGGCATTGTCCTGCTCCTTCTCACTCATCTGTTGTCGTATATCAAATTCTGCCATAAGTAGCAATTATGAATTAGCGGTTTTTTCGCGGAAGAGGGCTTCCAGATCGCTAATCTGATTAATGGGTTGGTCGGCTTTTATCTGTCCATGGTCGAGAATGACAACACGGTCGCACATCTCCCGCACCTCCTGCATGATATGTGTGGAGAGGATGACAGTAGGAAGCCTACCCCCGTCCCCTCCCTGAAGGGAAGGGAGAGTTGTTAAATTCTTGATCAGCGAGCGTATCTCCCCCAATTGGTTCGGGTCAAGGCCTGTTGTCGGTTCATCCAGGATAAGCAGTTGCGGATCGCCAAGCAAGGCTTGTGCAAGTCCCACACGCTGACGATAACCCTTGCTGAGTTCGCGGATATGCTTGTGACGTTCGGGAGTGAGGCCAACGCGGTCTATGAGAGCGTTGACATTGGTCATTGGCAATTGGTCATTGGTCATTTTAGCCATGAACTCGAGATATTCGGAGACATACATCTCCTCGTAAAGCGGGTTGTTCTCGGGCAGATAGCCGATACGATCCGGCACAGAGGCAACACCGCTATCCGTCTTCCAAAGGCCAATGAGTATTTTCATCAGCGTGGATTTGCCGGCTCCATTCGGTCCGAGAAGGCCTAAAACCTGACCTTCCGGAATGTCCAAGGTCACGTCCTGAAGCACCTTCTGCGCTCCAAACGATTTGGATATGTGCTCAATGTGTACCATTTACGGCTGCAAAGGTACAAAAAAAATCCCACATACGCAAGAGCATGCAGGATTTTTTTTGATTTCAGACGATAGCAACGATATCCCAGACAAAAGCTCGGACACCGACTTCTTCATTTCGCATATCGAGTTTCTTGATAGACTCGAGCAATGCCGGCAGTTGGTCGTCTTCGACAATAGTGATGACACACGAGTTCATCTCGGGCCACGCGTGCGTGCCACGACGCGGTTCGCCGCCATTCGTTCCACGGCCTTGAACCTGCTCAAAGAAGGTGAAGCCGCGGATATTCAATATATCAAGCATATATTCTACTCTACCTGTGTTCGCTTGATTGAACACAATCATGACGGATTTCATGAGAATTAAAAATTAAAAATTAAGAATTAAGAATTTTCTTTCTTTACCTTAATGTCCATGAAGATGAATTTCTTGCGCAGGGCTTCGATCTTGTCGCGGTCACCATGCTTGGTCATTGCGCCGTAGAGGACAGGCACGACATATAGCGTGAGGAAGGTAGAGACGGTCAGACCGCCGATAACGACGATACCGAGGGGTTGCCACATCTCGGCACCTTCACCGGACGAGACTGCCATCGGGATCATACCAAGGATGGTAGTGAACGCGGTCATGAGGACAGGACGGATACGTGAACGGCCGGACATCTGAATCGCCGTATTGAGTTCGTAGCCACGCTCGCGCATGAGGTTGATATAGTCCACGAGGACGATACCGTTCTTGACCACAATACCGACGAGGAGCACCAGACCGAGGGCGCCGATCATATCCAGCGAACGACCTGTAATCCAGAGAGCGATAATGACACCCGAGAGGGCAAACGGGATAGAGAACATGATGATTGCCGGCATCCGGAGCGACTCGAACTGCGAAGCCATGACGATATATACCAGCAGGATAATCATCAGACCGAGCAGAATCATATCCTTGAAGGTATCCTGTTGCGTCTCGTAGTTACCGCCGATATGGGTGGAGTAACCGACAGGGATGTCGAGTTGCGGAACGACCTCTGTCTCTATCGCTTTTGCCAGTTCACCGAGGGTGGTGTTGTACGGCGTAGCCTTGACGGTAACGATACGCTGACGTGCCTTACGCTCGATGGTAGGCGGTGCCCAGTATTCGCCGACCGTAGCGACCTCGGACAGTTTGACGGTCTTGCCCGTCGCTGTCGGGATAGAGAGGTTGAGGATGTCGGAAATCGAGTTGCGGTCTTCCTCCATGAGGCGTACTACGATGTCGTACTCCGAGCCGTCGTCCTTGAGATAGCCGCACGCCATACCTGCCACGCGGTTGCGCAGGTAGGTAGAGATCGTCGCGGAGGAGAGTCCCAGACGGGATGTTTTCTCCTTATCGACGGTGATCTTGATATCCGGACGATCGTCCTCACGGGAGATATTCACGTCGCGGGCACCGGGGAGCTGCGAGATGAGTTGACGGCATTGCTCCGCCATCTGGGAGGTCTTATCAAAATCATAACCGTAAATCTCCAAGTCCACTGTGTTGCCGCCACCGGGTCCGCCGGATGAAACAGCACACTGGTATTCGTTAATCTCCGGGTATTTCGCCATCTCTTGACGCAGGATTTCGGCAATAGTCCAGATGTCGCGGTCACGCTCCCATTTCTTAGGCAGACGGACAGTCATCTGAATCTTGTTGTTCATCGTCGAAGAGAAGAGGGCAGCGATAGAGGCATCATCGTTGGAACCGGCGGAGGTGTTAATCAACTGTATCTCCGGCACAAGTTCCACAAAGCGTGCTTCCAGTTTGCGGGCAGTCTTGAGGGTCTCCTCAATACGCGTACCGCGTTGCAGCTTGACGGTCACGGAGAGACGTCCATTATCCTGCTCCTGCATGAAGTCCGTACCGATCTTGCCTGCAAAGACAGGAATCAGAGAGGCAGCAAAGAACGCAATGAGGATAAGGAATGTGAGTGCTTTGTGACGCAGGCACCAGCCCAGCGACTTGGCGTAATACTCGTCGATGACGTCAAGCATGTGTACCACCGTGCGCTCGTACCAGCCTTTCTTGCCCGCCTCGTCATCCACGAGGTTGCCGTTCTCATCGACATGCACTTTCTTGGCTTTCAGCAGTTTGGAGCAGAGCATAGGCGTGAGCGAGATAGCCACGAGAGTGGAAGTACAGCAGACAACGGTCACTATCCATCCGAGTTCATGGAACATAATACCCGCCATACCATTGAGCATGGTCAGCGGTACGAATACCGCCACAAGCACGAGAGTCGTTGCGATGACGGACACCCAGACCTCGTTGGTAGCATAGATAGCCGCCTCATGCGGGTCCTCGCCGCGCTCCACGTGACGGGTGATATTCTCCAAGACCATGATCGCATCGTCCACCACCATACCGATAGCGATGGTGAGCGAACAGAGGGAGATGATATTCAACGACGAATCCGCCAAGCCGAGGTAGATAAACGCCACGATGAGGGCGATAGGAATAGTAATACCGATGATAATCGTCGCACGCCATTTGCCGAGGAAGAAGAGCACCACAAGCACCACGAAGAGAAGGGCGTAAAGCACGGATTCTTCGAGGGAGTTGATGGAGTTCTGGATGTTCTCCGAGGAGTCGTAGATCTTCTCAATCTTGACGTCCGTCGGGAGCTGTTTCTGTATCTTCGCCAGTTCGGCACGCACGTCCTTACAAACCTGCACGGTGTTGGCACCGGTCTGCTTGGCGATGACCAGACGCACCGCCTCACGGCCGTTGGTCTTCTCGTCCAGCGAGAGGTCTTTAATGGTATCCTTGACAGTAGCGATATCGCGGATGAAGACCTGCTGGCCTTGCGGCGTCATGGCTACCATGAGGTTCGCTATCTCGGAGGACTCGATGTATTCCGAACGCACCTGCATCTGGTACTGCTCCTGCGGCATCTTAATCGTACCCGAAGATAGGTTGAGGTTATTCGCGGAAACGACTTGTCCCACCTGCTCCAGCGTGATACCGTAGGCGTCGAGTTTCTGCTGGTCGATATTGACATAGACATAGCGATCCGGCGCACCCGAGAGGGAGATATTACCGATACCGTCAATATGGTTCAACTGCGGTACCACTTCGTCGTTCAGAATCTTATCCAGACCCGCGTAGGTCTCATCCGCCGTAATGGAGTACTGGCAGATAGGCATAGAGGACGTGGAGAGCTTGAAGATAACCGGCTTGGCGCAGTTGTCCGGCAGGTTGTTCGCCGCCATATCGACGAACGAACGCACATCGTTGACTGCCTCATCCATGTTACTACCCCACTCCAACTCCAGCGTTACCACGGAGATGTTATCCTTGGACTGCGAAGTGATATGCTTGAGGTGATCGACGGAGGTCAGGGCGTTCTCCATGATCTTCGTCACGTTGGTCTCCATCTCGGAAGCCGATGCACCCGGGTAGGTGGTCATGACCGTGATATACGGCGGGTCCATCTCTGGGAACTGGTCAATCGGCAGTTTCAGGAAACTATATATACCGATGACGATGACCGCCACAAAGATAAGGGCGGTGGTTACCGGTTTTTGGATTGCTGATTTATAAATGCTCATAGGATTTCCTAGTTGTCTAGTCGACTAGTTTTCTAGCAGACTAGTAAATTATTCCACTACATTAACCTTCACTCCATCCACAAGTTTGTGCTGACCGGTGGTCACTACTTCTACGCCGGGCACAATCTCGGGTGCAATGATTTCTATATCCTGGTCAAAACGCTGGCCGAGGGTGACGGATACACGTTTGGCACGTCCGTCCTCCACGATGAAGACATAGCGGTCGTTCGCGCCGACGAGTTTCTCTACTGCCTGATAGGGGATGACGAGTGCGTTCGCCTTGCCCAAACCGATAGCAGTGGTAACATACATTCCCGGACGAAGGAGGTTCTTGGAGTTCGGGATGACGATCTTGCACTGGAAAGTATGCGACGCCGGATCGATCGTCGGATAAACGATCTCGACCGTAGCCGGGAAGGTCTGATCCGGGTAGATCTCCGAGGTCAACGTCAGTTTCATTCCGGCCTTGAAGAGCGGGAAATAGGTCTCCGGGATGGCTACGAGCGCTTTGAGTTTGTCTATCTGGGTGAGTACCAGAATCGGCTGTCCGCCATAAAGTTCGCCATCCTCATAGTTTTTTGCGGATATCACACCTGCAAACGGTGCCTTAACATACGTGTTGGTCTGTAAGAAATCCAACTGCTCCTTGGTCGAGTTATACTGAGTGGTGATCTGGTCGTACTGCTGCTGAGTAGCCGAACCTGTTTTTAGCAATTGCTCTATACGGTTCTTTTCGATTTCGAGATTAGCCATCGAAATCTTGGTAGTCTTGTACTGGGTCTGATCCATGCGGACGAGATCCGTACCTTTCGCAACGCGGTCGCCCACTTCGCAGTAGATATGCTCAATCTTGCCAGTCAGGGACGGAGCCACATTCTGGGTGAGGTATCCCTGCAGGTTGGTAGAAACGGAAATCTCGCGTTCAATCTCACGCGGTTGGAGAACGGTAGTGCGTACCTGCTCCACGCGCTCTTGTTCTTCGGTTGCGGTCTGTTTGCTGCAAGCCATGAAGGCGAGGGCAGCAAGCATCAAAATAGCATTCTTTTTCATATTAATTGTTTAAAAATTTCTCAAGTTCTACTTGTGCGTTGACGAGGGACAGAATGGACTGTATATAGCTCGACTGCGCGTTAATAAGGTCGTTGGAGGCGTTGGTGAGTTCCATATTGGAGCTCGCGCCGTATTTATACTTGTTGGTTGCAGACGCAAAGACGCGCTTCGACACCTCCATGTTATCTTTCTCGTTGAGATAGGTCTCGTACGCGTTGGTAAGGCTGAAGCACAACTGGCGATACTGGATTGCCAGGTTGTCGGTGGTCTCGGAGAGGGTGTTCTTCACTTCCTCGAGTGCTATCTTCTTCACTACCACGCCTGCGGCACGCTTACCGCTGGACCACAACGGCATTCGCACGCTGAGTTGGACGGTATTCGGCGGCGTCATACGCATACCGCCTTCGCCGTAGTAATGCTGGTCGGTATAGTTATAACCCACGCTGAGTGTCGGTCCGTACGCCCAACCGGCCATGTGTACATTCTTCTCGGCCAAGTCCACCTGTTTGCGGAGAAGCTGGTAGTTGAGGTTGTTCTCCAAGGCAAACTGCTCTCCCAAAAGGCTGATGACGCGTTCCGGAGACAGCATAGCGTCCAGACTCTCGGTCAGGATCAGTTCGGTCTCCGCCGGCACATCCAGCAGTACTTTGAGGCTATTGGTCGCCAATTCAATAGAAAACTTCTGGTTATTGATGGAGGTTTTCAACGTATTCACACGCACACGAATCTGGTCTGCAGCAGTCGCCTCAGCGGCCCCGGCCTCAACGGCATGGCGCGTCATCTCTTCCAAGCCTTGGATATTGAGCAGACTGGAATCCAAGAGATTCGTAATGCTCTGCAAGGCCAGAACGGAGACATAACTACCCATGACGTTTCCGCGAAGCTCCGATTCCGACTTCTCGAGCGAGAGTTTCTTCATGTCAATGGCGATATTATTGAGCAGCACACCAACGATGCCTTGCCCGTTAATACCCATCGAAGCTGTCACGCCGAGCGCGCCGACGTTAGGCATGTTTATCTTCACATCGTTGCCCATCATGGAGAGGGTCGCGCTGTAACCGAGATAGTTACTGTAACTGTACGAACCGTCCACCTGCGGCAGCATAGCTGCAATTGTCTGCCAACGGGCAGCGTATGCCTCCTGAACGGCCAACGAGGCATTCTTCAGGCTGCGGTTCTGCTTGATGGCATAGTCTTGTGCCTCCTGCAGATTCAGGCTCAGCGTAGCGGGCGTTTGTCTTTCGTCATTCGACTTCTGACTTTTAGTGGCCGCCATCACATGGTCCTCCGCCAGCATGGTAGCGCTTATCACAAGCGCAGAAATAAAAAATAAGAACTTTCTCATATATCTTTTTTGTGTCATTTATACAACTCCATTCCTTTTTCGCTCAGGACACCGCGTACAAAAATTTCCATTGCTGTGTGTCCCAGTTGATGCATATTATGTCCGTGCGCCTCTATCTGTTCAAAATCACGGATAGCATCGCTGTGAATCTTAGCAAACAAGGTTGCCGTTAACTCTATATTAAGGTTCGCGCGCACGTAACCTTCTTCACGTCCTTGCTCCAGATAACGCTTGATATATTCTTTCTGAGTTTGGAAACACTCATGCTGAAAATCGGCGAACTGGCGAGGATAATATTTCTTGAGGTCATAAACCAATTGCGGTACACGGCGCACATCGTTTTTCTCCGCCTCCTGACGTTTGAGAAATTTAGATACTAACTGCCTGAAATCATGCAATTTTGCCAAATCCTCCATCTTTTGGGAAATATACTCCACATTGGCATG
This sequence comes from Paludibacteraceae bacterium, assembly GCA_017507715.1. Lineage (GTDB taxonomy): Bacteria > Bacteroidota > Bacteroidia > Bacteroidales > Paludibacteraceae > Colicola. The sequence continues at coordinate 15,650 of JAFWAK010000083.1, forward strand.
CAACAACTGTGCCACCAACGCATCTTTCGACTCAAAATAGACGTAGAATGTCTTCTTCGACATGCCTAATTCGTGACATATATCATCTATTGACACGCTACGAATTCCCAAGCGAAAAAACATCTCGCCGGCCGTTTTAATGATTTGTGTACGTTGATCTAAACTCATAGTTTTCTCAAAACGGCTGCAAAGGTACTGCTTTTTTTTGATATACGCAAGAAAAATGGAAACTTTTTTCACTTTTGTAGTTTCCATGTTGCAATTTTATATAGTCCAAACACGGAATCGAGACGGAATCGACTGGGAGGTAAGTCCTATGTAAATGCTATGTAAGTCCTATGTATATCGTATTAGACTCTAAAAAACGACCCGCATTTCTGCGAGTCGTTCTATATTCTCTTCCCTTCAGGGAGGAGTTAGAGATAGCCCTTTTAACGAACTTGTACGCCTGTAAGCGAATAAACCTTACCTTCGCGTACGATATAAATCTGTCCACCAACCAAGATCTTCCGTGCCGGAGCCTCAGCCTCTACTATCTCAACCTCGGTTCCTGTTTGACAGGACGTGATATAACGACTGAAGCTGGATCCTGCACCTGTGGCATTAATCGTAACATATGCGAAGCCGACACCCTTGTTAGAGCCACCATTGGTACACGTAAAGATTAGCTTCGATGTGCCGGCAATATAGAGGTTGTTGGTCCATGTATATTCGGTCAACGTATTACCCTTGAGCTCGATAGTAGCCAATTTTCCGTCTTCGGAAGAGATAGTAAACTCATTATACTGTGAACCGCCATACGTACGGAGTTTAGCAACTACGGACGTCAGTCCCATCAGGTCGATCTCCGGAGAGATGAGCTGCTTACCTTCGTCGAGCAACCAATACGAACCCTTGTTGGTCGCTGTATTGGTCCATCCTTCCTGATGGTCTGCATCGAAGGTATACGTAGCCGGTGCAGCACCCGGGAGAGCGGTTTCCTTGGCGAAGACAGCATAGTAGGTAATATCAGCCGTGACTGCCGGGAAGTCGGCCAGCGCGGTAATACACGGGATAGGTGCTTCGTCGGTAGTACCATCAATAGCCGCCGTGGTCCAACCTACGAAAGTGCTGGATTCGGTCGAGCAACTGACAGGCGTAGCGGGAATAGTTGTGAGTTTGGCATTCTCAGCGACAGAGTCTGTATGGTCGATAGCGCCATTGATAGACCAGCTGACACCATACTTCGTGGCAGGCGTAGGCGGATCGACAGGCGTCGTGCCATTGCGAGAACCGTCGCTCACGCCGGGGATAAACTCAGGATCGGTACTCGGCATGAGTTTGGACATATCAACCGTCTCTCCGGCGTGCTCACCCCATATATACTCCGCCAAGTACGGATAGTCGATAAACGGGTTGCGGTTGCCCTGGGTCTGCTGAATACCGTTGTTACGGTCAATCTCCTTTTGCGACACAGGGTCCTCGCGATGCCATTTCAAAAGCAGCACCACACCATATTGCGTCAAACCGAAATGAGACGATTTGAAGGCCTCGAAGATAGAACTACCATTGCCTTGCGTTATTGCATAAGACGAGTTGTAATAACTGGCAATCATACCGAGATAACCACGTGCAAAATCTCCTTTGTACTGTGCACCCGGTTCAAACACAGGACTGGCCGAACAGGTAGCCGAGGTGGCATTATAGATAGTAGTCCTGGTCGTAGTAACTGTTTTCGGCGAACCGAGTTTGCAGCCGTTATACTGGTAGGTAGCATTATCCACCTCTCCAAAGGCATAGTTACTGCGGCGATTATTGACGTAACCGTCTGTAGGCACGAGGTGGAAAATATCGCTATACATATTGTTCTTACCACCACCCCACCAACTCTTGGGAATAGAGTGCTCACGGTTTACGCAGTCGCATTCGCCATTGTAATTACCGCAGCGCTTACTATTGGTCGGAAACTCGCAGCCTCCGTACATATCCCATAGTTTGCCGGCTCTGCCAACTGAATCGGCAGGATAGACGTCCGTGTATGGATAAGCCGTCCAGAGGCCATCGTACCCCAGCGATGAGAAACCGACATTGGTCACCGTATTCAATGTCGCCATCAAATTAGTTCCCGATTTATTATTCAAACTTGCATAATACGCAGGAATATCTGCCGGAGCTGTTACGTTCTCCGCGAGACAGAGTTGCGCTACGAAGAGAAGCGCGAATAAAGAGAAGAAGTGTTTTCTCATGATATTTGTTTTTAGGGTCAAAAAGGGGGAACGCAATAAGCGCTCCCCTTTTTAACTCGTAGAATATAATTAGCGAACTTGTGCGCCGCGAACGTCGAACAATTTACCATCGCGAACGATGTAAACAACGCCGTCAACAATGACTTTGTTAATCTTGCTGTCGTTCAGCAGAATGTTCTCGATAGCGCTCTTCCACTCGATAGTAGCCTGGCCTTGATAGATTTGCGGGGTGTTCTTGTCGTTGTAGAAGTTGTTGGTCAGCTTACCTACGATCAGCACTTTGTCACCGGCTGCCAAGGTCGGACCTTCCTCTGCGCTCATCTTAGCGCGACGGCACTGCAAGTCACCATAGGTGCTCGTAGGATCGTCGGTCATGTAGAACGAGAGGTTGTTGTACTGGGTATTGAACTCCTCGTAAACTTTTGCTACGTAACCCGAAACTGCGTAGTTAGCCGTCGTGGTCTCGTTGTCACCAAGAGCCAAAGCGATCTCAACAGCCTGGTTTACGTTGATAGCCTCCGGCGTCGGAGCATCGCCCTTCTCCAAGAACTTCACAGTTGCGCCACTTACAGACTCTATCACGTCACCCTTGCTATATTTCTGGATCTTGGTGGTAATTTGGATCTTGTCGCCCAACTCTAAGTGTTGATCCGGTTTGCCGCGATATACTTCAAATGCGCCATCAGCATTGGTAGCGGCACTACTTCCAGAGACATCGGTAATCCAGAACGTCATATTTTTGTAGCTGGTCTCGTAGCTGTCGTCATCAATCTGCGAGATATAACCTACGATATCATAGGTATCGTCAGTAGTTGCGCCTGAAGCTAAAGCACTACCAATCGTCAATGCTTCGGTTACAGTAATAGTTGTAACCTCACCTATAGAGCGATCACCCGGAACTTCCTCCACGAAATTTACTGTTGGATACATCAACTCCAACTGAGCAGGAGTTTCTTCATTCTTTACATACTTTTTAATAACACTACGAAGAATAACCTTGTCACCAGCAAGAACCGGATAAGGTTGATCGTTCTTGGTCGGTTTAGCTCGGAAAGCCATTAAGTCTTTACTGGTACTTGTAGCATCATCGGCAAGATAAAACTCTTGGTTTCCAAAGCCCACGTCATACTTTGCCACATTTACAGCGTAACCTTGTACCTCAACAGTGTCGGTTTGAGCATTGTCTTCCAAAGCATTACCTAACGTAATAGCTTGAGCCACAGTAAGAACCTCTGCGTTCATCGTCATTGCCATGCAAGCGGCAGCAACAAATGCGAAAAATTTTCTCATAATTTTTAATTTTAAGTTAAATAAATTGGTTGATATTTATGTTTTATAACATAGTTTGCGGTTTGCACCTTATTGCGAGGGCAAAGGTACAACATTTTTTTGATATGCGCAAATTAAATCTGCTTTTTTTTGCAAAAATAAATAAATACTTGCATAATTCGGATTTTTGTTGTACTTTTGTAGCCAAATTCGTAATTATGGCAAAAATTCTCATTATAGACGACGAGCGCGGAATACGCAACACCTTACGCGAAATTCTGGCGGACGAAGGTCACGAAGTTGAAGTAGCCGAGAACGGCAAACAGGGTCTGGAAATGGCGCAAGCGAAAGCTTACGACCTTATTTTTTCGGATATCAAGATGCCGGAGATGGACGGAATGGAAGTGCTAAAAGCACTTAATGAGCCTACCCCGTCCCTCCCTGAAGGGAAGGAGATTGAATCCTTAGAAGCACCTATTGTGATGATTTCCGGTCACGGCGATGTAGAGACCGCCGTACAAGCGCTCAAGATGGGTGCGTACGACTTTCTGCTCAAGCCCTTGGACCTGAACCGTATCCTCATCACAACCAAGAATGCCTTAGAATCCAAAGACCTCAAGCAGGAGACAAAACAGTTACGCAAAAAGATAAGTGCCAAAGGTCCGCAGATGGTCGGTGAGAGTGCGGCCATTATGCGCGTACGCGAAATAATAGATAAGGTAGCGCCGACGGAGGCACGCGTTCTGATTACCGGTCCTAACGGCACGGGAAAAGAAGTGGTGGCTCATCTGATACATGAGAACTCGGCGCGTGCGAACGGTCCGATGGTAGAGGTTAACTGCGCCGCCATTCCTTCGGAACTGATAGAGAGCGAGTTGTTCGGACACATGAAGGGTTCGTTTACAGGCGCGGTGAAGGACAGAGCCGGTAAGTTCGAACAAGCCGACGGAGGTACGCTGTTCCTCGACGAGATAGGCGATATGAGTCTGGCGGCGCAGACCAAAGTGCTGCGTGCGCTGCAAGAGAATGAGATAACACGCGTCGGTTCGGACAAAGCCATCAAAGTGAATGTCCGCGTACTGGCGGCAACCAACAAAAATCTCGCCAATGAGATCAAGGAGGGTAACTTCCGCGAAGACCTTTTCCACCGCCTTAATGTCATTCCAATCGCCGTGCCGGCATTGAACGACCGGCTTGAAGATATTCCGCTGTTAGTGGCCTATTTCACGGAGCAGATTTGTGCGGAGCAAGGTATCGCGCCCAAGACTTTCGACGAGGCCGCCATCAAAGCTCTGCAGAGCAAACAATGGACGGGAAATATCCGGCAGTTAAGGAACGTAGTAGAGCGATTGATTATTCTGGCAGGTCCGAAAATCACCAAGGAAGATGTTGAGGCTTATGCATAAAGAATTAAGAATTAAAAATTAAGAATTAAGAATTGATTTTACAATCATTAAACATATTAAATTATCGCAATATACGCGAGGGGAGTTTGGAGTTCGCACCCAAACTCAACTGCTTCGTGGGTCTTAACGGTCAGGGCAAGACAAATGTCTTGGACGCTATCTACCTGTTGAGTTTTGCGAAGTCCGCCTTCACCAGTCAGGATTCGCTCAACATCACCCACGGAGAGGAAATGGCGATGGTGCAAGGCGTTTATAGATTGATTAATGGTGACGCTTCGCTTAATGATGAAATGATGACCATTTCGTGTGGCATCAAGCGGGGACAGAAGAAGCAGTTCCGGCGGGACAAGAAAGACTATCCGCGGTTGATAGACCATATAGGATTGATTCCATTAGTGATGATCAGTCCAAGCGACCAGCAGTTGATAGACGAAGGTTCGGATGAGAGACGGCGGTTTATGGATGTGGTTATCAGTCAGTTGGACCGCAAATACTTGGATTATCTGACGCAATATAACGCGTTGCTCAAACAGCGAAACGCGCTACTCAAACAACATGCGGACGCAGCCACTCCACCCGACGATTTACTTGAAGTGCTCGAGTGGCAGATGACGCCGTTAGCGGAATATATATTCAAGGCCAGAACGGAGTTCTTCGCAGCTTTTGAGCCGTATTTTGCAGAGACCTACAAGACGATTAGCGGTTCGGAAGAACACGCGCAACTAAGGTATGTGAGTCAGTTGCAAGACAGGGATTTACGCGAAGCGTACTTGAAGACTCGGCAGCGCGATCTGATACTGGGCTGGACCACTCAAGGCATACATAAAGATGAGTTGGAGATGCGTCTGGGCGAGTGGCCGTTGAAGCAAGTGGGAAGCCAAGGACAGCAACGAACTTTTGTGCTTGCGATGAAATTGGCACAGGCTTTGTACTTAGGATCGGTGACAGGTGAGGGGTTACCGGTTACGGGGAAAAAGCCGATACTATTATTGGATGATATCTTCGACCGACTCGACAGCGAGCGTGTGGAACGTATCGTGGAGATGGTGCAAGGTCCGGAGTTCGGACAGATTTTCATTACCGACACCGACCGTCAGCACTTGACGGAAATCCTGAAACCCAACGAGAATGCAAAGATTTTCCATGTAGAGGGAGGAGAAGTTAAGAAGTTAAGAAGTTAAGAATTAAAAATTAAAAATTAAGAATTAATTGAAAGTTAGCCGATACATATTAGCTTTTGTATTTTGCACATGGTCCCTTTGTACATTGAACGCGCAAATCGCGTTCCGCGGAGCATGGATAGCGACGGTGGCGAATATCGACTGGCCGTCCGCAGAGGCTGTGGGTAACACCGAGAAGCAACAGGCAGAGATGATCTGGCTGTTGGACTCGCTGCAGAGTCTCGGCATCAACGCTATCATTTTCCAAGTCCGGCCTACGGCCGATGCGCTCTATCGGAGTGATCTGGAACCGCTCAGTCACTGGTTGACCGGCACACAAGGCAATTGGGAAAGGCCTAACCCTGACAATATTCTACGGACGGCCACCGGCAGTCCGATCGAGCAGAGCTCTTCACCCATGAAGGGGAGGGAGATACAAACGCCATATGATCCTCTTGAATTTACTATAGAGCAAGCACATGAGCGAGGCATGGAGGTGCATGTATGGCTGAACCCGTACCGCGTAAATCTCGCCAAAACAGACACTTCCATTTTGGCTTCCAATCATATTTTCCGGCAACACCCGGAGTGGTTCTGGTGTTACGCCAAGCAATGGTATTTCGACCCGGGACTGGACGAGACGCGTGAGTGGATTTGTATGGTCGTGGCCGATGTCGTGACGCGTTATGACATTCAAGCCGTACATATGGATGACTATTTCTATCCGTATCCTTCTGGCGGCAAACCGCTACCGGACGAGGAGACATTCAAGTCCAATCCACGGGGATTTGAGGATATTCGTGACTGGCGGCGGAATAATGTCAATTTGGCCATTCAAGATATCAGCCGGACCATCAAAGAATGCAAGCCGAACGTGCAGTTCGGTATCTCTCCTTTCGGCGTTTGGCGTAACGCGAGTGTCGATTCGACGGGTAGTGCAACGACTGCCGGCATTACCAATTATGACGACCTGTACGCCGATATCCGACTGTGGATACAGGAAGGTTGGATAGACTATGTGTTGCCGCAACTCTATTGGGAAATAGGGAAGAAAGCAGCGGACTATGAGATCCTCGCGCACTGGTGGGCCAATGAGGTAAAAGGCACGAATTGCAAGCTTTATATCGGCATGGCGCCGTATCGCCTCGAAAATGCGAGCCCCAAAACGCCTTGGGGTAACGGCAATGAGATCAAACGCCAGATGGACTTGAACCGCACTATTCCGGAGATTACCGGCGAGTGTTTCTATTCGACTCGACCGTTGTTGCGAAATCCGCGAGGTGTTTGCGACAGTATAGTCAGTTATCCTCTGCCTTCTCCGCTTCAGGAATAGGATATTCGAAAGTCAGCGGAATACTTTTCGGAATACTCATAGCAGCGCCTCCCACACGTATAACAGGGCGCAGATTGACCGTGATTTTGCTGGGCGAATCGCCACGTCCGATCATATTCCATGCCAGTTTACGGACACTGGTTTTGCTGCGTCCCGAGAAGAGTTGGTTCATGCTAAAACTGAGCGGCAGCGCCAAATCGGCATACGTACCACCAAGGACTGTGAAGTTCTCCGGCACCGAGCCCGCGGCTACTTGGAGCGAGTCATCCAGACAAACCGTGTAATAAAGCCGTTCCATGGAAGCGATGCCTTTATTGGGGTTGGTCACTTTCATATGAAGCGTGAAACCCATTTTGACATCGTCTGTAGGGTTCATGACAAAGCGTGTGACACGCGCTATTCCTTGTATACTCAACAGTTCGCTGCGTGTCATTTCCAAGAAAGTGACATCCGAAAGATGGCTATATTCATAAGTGCAGTCCTTGAGTTTGACGGCCTGTAGCACAGAGCAAGCACAAAGAGTGAGTGCCAGCAAAGCCACGCATCCAAATCTACTGAGAATTCGTTTCATAAGACATTTTCCTTTTGACGCTGCAAAATTACACTTTTTTCCGGAAAGAACCAAATAAAAGGAGAACTAAAAGTAAAATAACTGGCGTTTTTGTAAGATTCAGCATACATTTTTTATAAAAACAGAAAAAAATACGTTCATTATTTGCATAAATGCAAAAAATATAGTACCTTTGTAGCCGGTTTTTAGAAATCCATTAACAAACAATACTTATAATTCACATGATTTATTCGAAAGAAGTACAAGAAATGTGCGTTGTAGCGAAGGGTCCGAAACACGGCCCGGCACCGATTCCTGAAGAAGGTAAATGGGTGAAAGCTACTGAGATCAAGGATATCTCGGGTATGACGCACGGTATCGGCTGGTGTGCACCGCAACAGGGTACATGCAAGCTGAGTCTGAATGTAAAGAACGGTGTGATCGAAGAGGCTCTGGTAGAGACCATCGGTTGTTCGGGTATGACCCACTCGGCTGCTATGGCCGCAGAGATCCTGCCGGGCAAGACGATTCTTGAGGCGCTGAACACCGACCTCGTTTGCGACGCTATCAACACGGCAATGCGCGAGTTGTTCCTGCAGATCGTTTACGGTCGTACGCAGAGTGCGTTCTCGGAAGGCGGTCTGACTATCGGTGCAGGTCTGGAAGACCTCGGTAAGGGACTGGTTAGCCAGTGCGGTACACTCTACTCGACCAAGGCCAAGGGCGTTCGTTACCTTCAGTTAACCGAAGGTTACATCACCAAGGAGTTCCTGGATGAGGACAATGAGGTTTGCGGTTACGAATACGTACACATGGGCAAATTCATGGACGCTGTCAAGAAGGGCATGGACGCTAATGAGGCACTCAAGAGCGTTACCGGAACTTACGGCCGCACGACCAAAGAGCAAGGTGCAGTTAAATCAATTGATCCACGTAAAAACTAAGGAGGAAACGTTATGATTCGTGAAGTAAAATTTGAGTCGCAAGACCGCCGCGAGAAACAGATTCTCGCCGCTCTGAACGCGAATGGTATCGCTTCCATCGAGGAGGCAAATCAGATTTGCGAGCAATATGGCCTCGATCCTTACATGACGTGTGAGGAGACCCAACGTATCTGCTTTGAGAACGCGAAGTGGGCCTATGTAGTTGGTACAGCAATCGCGCTGAAGAAAGGTTGCAAGAACGCCGCTGACGCAGCCGAGGCAATCGGTATCGGTCTGCAGGCCTTCTGTATCCCGGGTTCCGTTGCTGACGACCGTAAGGTAGGTATCGGTCACGGTAACCTGGCAGCCCGTCTGCTGCGCGAGGAGACACAGTGCTTTGCATTCCTTGCAGGTCACGAGAGTTTCGCAGCTGCTGAGGGCGCTATCAAGATTGCTGAGATGGCGAACAAGGTTCGTAAGAACCCTCTCCGTTGCATCCTCAACGGTCTTGGCAAAGACGCTGCGATGATCATCAGCCGTATCAACGGTTTCACCTATGTACAGACCGAGTTTGACTATTTCACGGGCGAGTTGAAGATCGTTCGTAAGAAAGCGTACAGCGATGGTCCGCGTGCGAAGGTGAACTGCTACGGTGCAGACGATGTTCGTGAAGGCGTGGCTATCCTCTGGCACGAGAACGTGGATGTTTCCATCACCGGTAACTCGACCAACCCGACCCGCTTCCAACACCCGGTAGCTGGTACGTACAAGAAAGAGCGTATCCTCGCCGGCAAACCGTACTTTAGTGTCGCTTCCGGTGGTGGTACAGGTCGTACCTTGCACCCGGATAATATGGCAGCAGGTCCTGCTTCCTACGGTATGACGGATACCCTCGGTCGTATGCACAGCGACGCTCAGTTCGCAGGTTCGAGTTCCGTTCCGGCACACGTAGAGATGATGGGCTTCCTCGGTATCGGTAACAACCCGATGGTAGGATGTACCGTTGCTTGCGCAGTAAATGTAGCATTGGCTTTGAATAAATAATAAAGTCTGTTTAACAATTTTTAAACAATTATGAAGAAACTTTTATTTATTGCTGTTCTTGCTTTAGCAAGCATCACAGCTTATACACAACCTCGTGCTATTGGTGCTAACCTTGGTGGTGGCATTGGTTTCAGTTATCAACACGGCTTCGGTGAGTCTAACATGTTAGACATCGCTGCATACACTCCGATTGCTGTTGGTCGCGGTCAAGTATGGGGTATTGGTGCAACCATCACTTATGACTGGATTGATCCTTTTGGTGCAACAGTTCCTTGGAACGAGAAGGGCGAGTGGCACTGGTACATGGGTGTCGGAGGTGACGGTGGTTACTTCTTCAACGCAAACTATGGTTGGGTTGGTGCAGCCGGTCATTTCGGTATCGAGTATGACTTCTGGTTCCCGTTCCAACTCTCGTTGGATTGGCGTCCTTCGATTGGCGTTGCTCTTGCTAACGGCGGTGGTGTTGCATTCAACACTCCTGGTCTCTATCAGGGTATCACGCTGGGTGTTCGCTACAAATTCTAATCTCGAGTAAAACTCTCGAACGATTATTATTAATTAGACATTTGCATGTTTGAAAGCGCACATATCTTCGGATGTGTGCGTTTTTTATGTCTTTTTACGTACAAAATACGTAAAATATTTGCGTATATCATTTATTTTATGTATCTTTGCCACGGAATATCCACTTAAATCATTTAAATATATGAAAAAATTTCTTCTTTCGCTTCTCGTCGTAGCTTTATGCGTACCGGCGAGTGCAGGTCTTCGCCAGAAGCAGGCGAACAAAGACACCCAAAACTTCCGTTATGAAATCGAGTGCGCAGGAAATGCCATTCAAGGCACGTACTTGGTGAAGGTTTGGACCTATTCCAAGAAAGCATCCGTGGCAGAGAACCAATGCCGCAAGAATGCCATTCACGGTGTGATCTTCAAAGGTTACGGCGGTGGTCAGGGTTGTGTATCGCAACGTCCGATGGTAAACACTCCGGGCGCTGAGACGCAGTTCAAAGAGTATTTCGACAGTTTCTTCGCAGACGGCGGTGAGTTCCAGAAATACGCTTCTATCCTCGGCGGCACCACAGAGACCGTAAAGGTAGGCAAAGAGTACAAGGTAGGCTGCACGGTAAGCGTTCGCAAGGATGATTTGCGCAAGGCATTAGAGGCAGCCGGCATTGTAAGAGGTCTGAACAGCGGATTCTAATGAATTAAAATTGAGAATTAAAAATTAAAAGTTATGAAAAAACTTAGTTTATTGATAGCTGTGGCTGCGATGATCTTATTCGCAGGTTGCGGTTCGAAACGCTCACAGGCATATTATGACCAGCCGAGCCAAGTGCTGAGTGCAGAGAATAACGGCATTTATGTTATCCGCGTTCAGGTTCGCGCCAAAGATGCAGTAGTGGCCTTCACGGAGGCACAACGCAAAGTGGTTAAAGAGATTATCTTCGACGGCATCAAGGCTGCTAACAACGGTGTAAGCGATCTGAAGCCGCTGTGCTTCGACATGAACGCCCGTGAAAAACATGAGGACTACTGGAATGCCTTCTTTAGCGACAACGGTCCGTGGAAGCAATTTACCAGTTATAAAGACCGCCGTGCTATCACCACACGTTATCAACGTGACGGCCGTCAGATGGTTGAAACCGGTACGGTGACCGTTGACCGCGCAGGTATCCAGCAACGTCTGCGTATGGACGGTATCATCCCGATGGAAGGTAGATATTAATTTATGGTATATAATTTATAATTGCTGATTTTATGAAGAAATCGATATTTACTCTCGCATTGGCGCTGGTGGCGCTGGTAGCGAGTGCACAGATTAAGAAACCGGAGTTGATGGTTATTCCGTCAGACGTATGGTGCATCTCCAACGGATATTACACGGAGATAGAGAACCTCGGCACGACCGTTAAGGTACCGAACTACAAGCAGGCTTTGCAGGAGAACATGGGTCTGAAGCTGGCTATCGCCAAGTTGAACGACCTGATGGCAGAGCGTCAGTTCCCGCTGCAGAGTTTGGAGCAGACCATCAAGAATCTTGAGCAACGCCGTATGGAGGACAACCTGACGATGAGCAAGGCCGGCAATGAGTTAGCCGAGTCGCCGTTAGACGAAGTCGCCCGTACCGCCAAGTGCGATATTATTCTTGAGCTCAGTTGGGAAGTAAAAGACTTCGGTCCGAAACACTCGCTCAGTTATATTCTTGAGGCTCGTGACGCTTATACAGCCAAGTCGATCGGTGCTGCGTCCGGCACTGGTGCTCCGTCGCTGTCTGCAGACGTAGATGTACTGCTCGAAGAGGCTATCGTAGCGAACATGGACAATTTCAACAACCGTTTGCTGGACCATTTTACGGAGATGCAGACCATCGGTCGTGAGATCAGTCTGGACATCAAGGTATTCGCCAATAATGCTGCAGGCATCGATCTGGAGAGCGAATACGGCGATGACGAGTTGCTGGACATCATCAACAACTGGCTGCAAGTGAACACGGTTCAGGGTCGTTTCTCTATGCCGTATGCAAGCGAGAACATCGCCAACTTCACGCAGGTTCGCATTCCTGTTTATGACGAGCGTGGCCGTGCTATCGATGCCAACGGTTTTGCCAAAGGTCTGGCTAAATACCTGAAGAAAGAGCCGTATAACATCCCGTCCAAAGTGCTGGTAAAGGGTCTTGGAAGAGCGGTAATCATTCTGGGAGAAAAATAGTGTAAGATGTAACATGTAATGTGTAAAGTTATGAAAAAGATATTTTCGATATTCGTAGCCGCACTCATGAGTGCTACTATGATGGCCGCTGAGACGCAGTATCTGCCGATCTCCGTTTATGCAGCCGATGACACCGAGTCTTTCCCGCAAGGCGCAAAGGCTATGATGGAGAACAAACTGACGCAACTCCTGACCCGCAACGGTATTGCCGGTCTGGATTACATGGGTCAGTTCATCCTCACCATCACGACCACCCCGCTGGACAAGGATATCATCCCGGGACCTCCTGCCAAGATCGCAGAGAAGATGGAGATGAACCTCTACATTGTAGATGCATACGCCAAGACGATTTTCTCGTCCACCTCGCTGACCGTAAAGGGTCTGGGCGAGACGGAGAACAAATGCTACCTGAATGCGATTAGCCGCATGCCTATTCAGAGTCCGCAAATGGCTCAGTTCATCGAGGAAGGCAAGAACAAGATCATCGAGTATTATGACCATGAGGGTGAAGCCATCATCAAGAAGGCCATGTACCTGGCACAACAGAAGAACTACGAAGAGGGTCTGTTCTGGGTTTCGCTCATACCGCAGCAGTCGAAGCATTATGACGCCGCGCTGGCAGCAGGTCTGGATATCTATCAGCAGTACATAGACAACCAGTGCAACATCAATCTTGCCGCTGCACGTACCGCATGGGCTGCAGAGCAGAATAGCAAGGGAGCTTATGCCGCCGGTGAATATCTGGCAAACATTCTGCCGGATGCCAAATGCTACGGCGAGGCCATGGAGTTGTACAAAGAGATTAAGGGTAAAGTGCTGGATGACTGGAAATTCGAGATGAAGAAATACCAGGACGGCGTTGACCTTGAGAAACTGCGTATCGACGCAGCCCGTCAAATAGGTGTAGCCTACGGAAATCACCAACCGTCTCAGACGACCAGCATCGAGTTCCTCCGTACACTGCTCTAATGCGACGCTTGTTAGTAGTATCGGTCTTGTGCGCCATATTGGGTGCACAGGCTATGGCACAAGGCGAACTCAGTTACCGTCGTAACTCATTAGCCACCATGCTCGTTTTTCACCCGGAAGACGAGTTTGGCGGCGAGATATTCAAGGCTTTTGATTCGCTTCCTATTCCCGACAAGTATGACGACCATACTATCGCGAACATGCGTGTGATTGACAACAGTCGCATCTATGGCGTGCGTCGTGACTCCGGTTACTATAAGGCCACGTACGGTCATCAGCTGACGGCACAGGAGTTGAAGAAGAACGCCCAACATACCGAAGATTTGCTGAACGCGGCAGAGATGGGTAAATGGATGGTTGCCAAGTGGTTCGGCTTGAGTGGCGACAATGTGGACAACATGACTTTCAACACCGAACTCATTCAATCCCGCGGCCAATACAACGCCAATGATGTGGACGTAGCGCTTGCATTGCAGACGACACGTGGTCTGGCTTCTCTTTCCGATGCCGGAGAAGAGTTGCTAAACCAGACTTTCGTTCTCGTCAATGACATTACCTATATCACAGCGGAGCAAGAGGCTCAGGCAGCCAAAGTAGCGATGGGCGTGCTCGGAGGACTATTAGATGCCTTTACGGGTGGTTCTTCCGGTCGTGAACTGGCCAAGACGGCAGGACAGATAGCAGACAGTTTCACGGGCTTCAAAGTAAAGACTCATTCATATCTGTATCAGTTGGAGTGGAATGACTCGATTGCTGCAATTTTCTATCAATTCCAATACACGAGCAAGCCTGATCCGCAAAAGATACAAGCCTTCCTAGACGACAAGACGACATTCAGGCTGAAGTACGTGGCGCATGAGTATGAGTTCGACAAGAAATCCGTGCTTAAAGGTAAATATGAGCGTACAGAATTGGTTCGTACCATTTGTGCACGTTCGATGGATAAGAATATCGTAGCGCTCGCCAAGCAATATGAGGACTTCAAGGTGAAGACGCCGGTATATGCCGTGCTGACCAACAAAAAAGGAATCGTGGAAGGCTACGCAGCGAAAATCGGTATGAAGGAAGGTATTACCGACGGGTCGAAATTCCAAGTAGTACAACGTATCCAAGATCCGGAGACGGGTAAGACCAAATACAAATACGTTGCTACCGTCAAGGCCAAGAAAGGCAAGATATGGGACAACCGCTATAATGCCGTGCTGGAGCAAGATGAGGGATCTGATCTGCCTTACACCACTTTCACCAAAACGGCCGGCGGAGAGATTCTTCCGGGAATGTTGCTTATCGAAGGTAAATACAGAAAAGTAACTGAATAATTCACTTTTCCTTGGTGATTTGTAACTGGCTATTGGTAAATACAAAAAAGGGCTCGTCCTCCCGACGAACCCTTTTTTCTTAATAACAAACAATCTCTATGTACCACTAAATGATAGTGTCTTTTTTGAATTTCTAATCAAGGTTATACAAATACTGTGCCAAACTTGCACAATTTGTTCAATTTTTCCTACAAAACGAAATTTTTTCTTGCATATATCGAAATTTTGTTGTATCTTTGCGCGACTTTTTGAGGTCTTATACTTTAACCGGTCGCAAACGGCGACCACAAATGACGAAAATAATGAATATTGTAACCAAAGAGATTGCTCTCCCCGATGGACGAGTAATCAAATTGGAGACAGGCAAGTTGGCTAAGCAAGCCGATGGCGCTGTGATGGCGACTCTCGGCAACACGATGATTCTGGCCACTGTCTGCTCCGCCAAAGATGCAGTGCCGGGTACTGACTTTATGCCCCTTACTGTAGAGTACAAAGAGAAATTTGCGTCTGCAGGACGCTTCCCGGGTGGTTTCACCCGCCGCGAGGGAAAAGCATCGGATTATGAAATCCTGATTGCACGACTGATTGACCGCGCCCTTCGCCCCCTCTTCCCTTCCAACTATCACGCAGAGACTTTTGTAAACGTTACCATGTATTCGGCCGACGGCATTGATATGCCGGAGTCGATTGCCGGTTTGGCTGCAGGTGCTGCTCTCGCATGCTCGGACATTCCTTTCGAGGGTCCGGTAAGTGAGGTACGCGTAGCACGTGTAGATGGCAAGATGGTAATCAACCCGACGTTCGAGCAATGCGAACACGCCGACCTTGAACTGATGGTTGCTGCTACGTATGACAACATCATGATGGTTGAGGGCGAGATGAAAGAAGTGCCGGAGAGCGTAATGCTCGAGGCTATCAAGGCAGCACACGATGCTATCAAGCCGCAGTGTCTGGCTATTGACGAGATGATGAAGGCTTACGGTAAGGAGACGAAGCGTGAGTACTGCCATGAGGTGAATGACGATGAGTTGAAGCAGGCTGTTCACGATTATTCGTATGCCCGTGCTTATGCACAAGCCACCGCTGCAGATACCGACAAACATCACCGTGAGGCTATGTTCAGCCAGATCCGCGAGGATTTCAAGACTGAGAAAGCAGAGTACATGGCTCAGCGCGCAGAGGCATTAGGAGTAGATATTGATGAGATTGCTGCGCTAGTTGACCGCTACTATCACGATGTAGAGAAAGAGGCGATGCGTCGCGCTGTGCTGGATGAAGGCAAACGTCTGGACGGTCGTAAGACGACGGAGATTCGTCCTATCTGGTGTGAAGTAGGTTACCTGCCCGGCCCTCACGGAAGTTCTATCTTCACGCGTGGTGAGACACAGAGTCTGAGTACGGTAACGCTGGGTACCAGCCGTGATGATAAAATCATTGACGAGGCACTCATCCAAGGTACAGACAAATTCCTGCTACACTATAACTTCCCGCCGTTCTCAACGGGTGAGGCTAAAGCACAACGTGGTGTAGGCCGTCGTGAGATCGGTCACGGCAACCTCGCTTGCCGTGCGCTGAAGAACATGATTCCGGAAGACTTCCCTTATACCGTACGTGTAGTAAGTGATATTCTTGAGTCGAACGGTTCGTCTTCTATGGCTACCGTTTGTGCAGGTACGCTCGCGCTGATGGATGCCGGTGTTCCGATGAAGAAACCGGTCAGCGGTATTGCGATGGGTCTTATCTCGGAGAACAAGGGTACGAAGTACGCTATCCTGAGTGATATTCTCGGCGACGAGGATCACCTTGGCGATATGGACTTCAAGACCACCGGTACCGTAGACGGTCTGACCGCTTGCCAGATGGATATCAAGGTTGACGGTCTGTCCTATGAAATATTAGAGAACGCGCTCGCACAGGCGCATGAGGCGCGCATGTATATCTTAGGAAAGATCTTAGAGTGCATGCCTGCTCCGCGTGCAGACCTCAAGCCGCACGCACCGCGTATCGTATCGTTCTATATCCCGAAGGATATGATCGGTGCTGTCATTGGCCCAGGCGGTAAGATTATCCAAGGTATTCAGGCTGAGACAGGTGCCGTTATCTCAATCGACGAAGACGAGAAGGGCGGTAAGGTTGAAGTAGCAAGCAACAACGGCGAGTCGATGCAGGCTGCTATCGCCAAGATCAAAGCTATTGTAGCTCTGCCGGAAGTAGGCGAAGAGTATGACAGCGTTGTTAAGAGTCTGATGCCGTACGGTTGCTTCGTTGAGTTCATGCCGGGTAAGGAAGGTCTGCTGCATATCAGCGAGATCGACTGGAAGCGCTACGAGACGATGGAAGAGACCGGAATCAAGGAAGGTGATCATATCCGCATCAAACTGCTGGAGATTGACCCGAAGACCGGTAAGTTCCGTCTGAGCGCAAAAGCGCTGAAGGAGAAACCGGAAGGATATGTAGAGCCGGAGAAACGTGAGCGTCCGCGTCGTGAAGACCGCGACGGTGCACGTCTCGACAGAGGCCCGCGTCCTGAACGTCGCGGTCCGAGACCCGAACGTCATTAAAAAATAAAGCGCCAAGTTGGCGCTTTATTTTTTTAGAAGTCTTTCTTCCAAACGAAGCCTACACCTTGAATGGTAGATGCCTGACGGAGAGAGTATTTATCCACGGTGTGGGTGTAACCCTTAATGCGCCACTGACCATCTTCCGTCAGCAGGACTTCTACATCCAAGTCGCCAAAGAACGGCTGATTCGAAATATCATTATAGCGGTAGCCGACGTTACCATTAATGACCAGACGGTCTACCGGTTGCAGTTGGAACTGCGCTTCGTATTCCTGACTGGCATCAGCACCTTCGCCGTCCGTACGGATAGCAACACCGAGCGTCAGCATATCCGTCAGTTTAGAGAGCCAAGCATTAATCTGACTGGTAACAGTTGAAGAGAGCAACGAATAGGTTGAGTTGAGTGTGGCATACTGGGCGTTAGCCATGTAATCGGGCGTGAAGAAGCGCCCAAACACCAGCAGATAGATGACTTGACGCATGAGCATTTCGTCGGTATTGATAATCTGCTTCACCTGTTGCTGAATCGACTGGTCGGACATCGGGAACTCCAAGGAGAAGGAGAGAATCGGATTATTCAGTAATCCGGACAAATGCAGACAGGTCATCACAGGGATATTCGATCGCGAAGTAGCCAATTGGTCGGCTTCCTCTCCGAACAAGTCACGCAAGTTTGCCGTGACACGGTATTTGGCCGTTACATCCAGTTGCGGGTTCGTCGCATCGCCGGAGAAGACAATAGTCGATCCTTCGCCTACGGTGAACTCCTTGCGAATCATATTCGCCACGGTATAAGAGAGTGTACCTTGGTCGATATCATAAGTTCCGAGCAGTGAGACATCACTGGTTTCGGTATCATAAGTCAGACTCAGTGCGCCGTTTCCGCGCGCTTGTATCACATCGCCGTTCCGCTCACCCAATACCAATTGGAAGAGGAGTTGCGGATTCACCTCTATATTGAGTTTCAGCAGACACCGACCGCCACGCTGGAAGGTTGTATCCACTTGGGCTGTAGCTTTGATATCTATATTATCCAGATCCGTCTCAACGATACTATCCGCAGACAAGCTATCTTTATGTGCCACGAAATGCACAAACGAAGACTCATAAGCCGAAGACACATTATCCAGACTCAGACGGAAACGACTGTTCTTCGAGGTCTTGGCATCTGCCACCACGAGGATATCATCATCCGTGCCGGTCACATCCACATGACCGGTAGCATAAACAGAGCCCTGAATCATCTCGCCCTTGCGGTTGTTATCAAAGACAAGGGCATCATGGGCATCCACATGCAAGTCCAAAGCGAAGGTCTTGAACTGATCATGGTTGATTTGTCCGTTTATCTCCACGTTGTTTCCTTCTCTATCCGTCAAGTGCACATTCGGGAAGATGATCGCGGTGGTATCCATGACAATAGTATCTTCGGCAATAGTGTATCGCGCGCCTGTCCACGGAAGCGTGAGGGATGCATTCTGCGCCGCACATTTCAGTAGCACATAGGTCAAACCTTTTCGTCCGCCGACCACCACTCTACCCGTTCCGTTGCCGTCGAGGTCCTGTAGAACACTCTTGGTCCAATGGTTGACAAAAGCCAAAGGAACCGAATCGGTAGTCATATCCAATTCCCAGCGACCTGAACCGTCAAAGAGTGCTTTGCCGTTCAAGTCCACCAGTTTGCGGTCCGGACGATTCACATCAGCATGGAAAGCCAACGAGTCGGTTATATGCAGATCCACTTCCGCTTCACCGAAATAGCAGTTATTGAGCCCCATGGAGTCAATATGAATCTTCGTATCCACTTTCGGTTGACGGAAGACACCGGATATATTCGCCTTACCCGTCAGCAAGCCATTGAACATAATGGTCTGTTGCGGCAGGAAGAACGGCACGACATAAGAGGCATCTATCTTCTGCATATCCACTTGCAGGGTGTCTGTCGCACGCCGGGACGCAAGTCCATGCGCACGCAGATGTTGTCCGCCTCCTTCGAATACAAACCGCTCTACCGTCAAGGACGTATCCGCCGCGCACCAAGTCAGACGACTCTCGCCGAGCGTATAGCTGGAATCGCGCAGCAACAGTTCACCCGGCATGAAATGGAGATCGATAAACGGTTTGCGATTATATTGCGAGAAATGCGTGATAAACTGTATGTCTCCGCCGTAACTGCCAGCACGCTGCGCAGCCAGACGCGCCAAACGACGACTCTCATACTGGTCGGCATCGTACAATTGCGCTTCCTTATGCAAGGAGAGGCTGGTCAGCAAGGTATCACGGAAAGCGACAGAGGTCAGTTGGGTGTACATCTCCATCGCCTCAGCCGACACAGAGAGTGCCAAAGCGGAACCGCCATTAGCCATCGTATCGACGGTATTGAGCGTGACAGTCAAATCATGTACGGGTGTGCTGGACACACGCACACCAGGCGCGAAGAAATGCATGCGTACGGACGGCTCGTCCGTAGGAGTAAGTTGGACATTCGCCTCCAAGGTAGGATGGTCGCTGAGCGTAATAGATGCGCCGAACAAACGCTGCACATCACGCAGGCGGTCACCATCCGCCCGCAAGGCAAAGTCCACCGGTTTCCATGTTTGTTTGGGTTCAGCCACCGCAGCCGGCAGATAATGATGCATCAGCGCTTGGGCAGCCGGAACGATATCACCATAACGGAAGGTTCCGTCCACCTGTGCCCGCAAGAAATCATTACGCAGCGTGATGGTCTTGCCACCTAACTTATCGGCAGAAGCCAAGAGCATGAGTTGCTTCATCAGCACCGAGTCACGCGAAGTAGCGACAAAAAGCGAGTCGATGACCAGATAGCCGCTTACCTCATCCGCCTTCGCGCCACTCATATCCACCGCGAGCGAAAAACTCGTCCGGAGTTTATCTCCGACCGCCTCAATACCCAACGGCGCCGAATCGAAATGGCGGCAGATGAGGTTGAAGTTGATCTCCGGATTCTTGTCGTGCAGGTCCACCACTCCGTCAAAGGACACATCCAGATGGGGGTCATGAATGGCACACTGACCATTATAATGCTTCGGGGCATAATAGCCCTTCATGTCCAAGTCATTATAAGTATAGTTGTTATACGTCAGGTCGCGCACATGGGCATCCACTTCGCCGCTCACCTGACCGTCTGTGATAGTACCGGTTGAGGCGAGGTCAAGCGTTACCGAACCCATTTTCGGGTCATCGAACATCCGTCCCAAGCGGAAACTACGCCCTACAACACGCGCGTCAAAAGCCACATTATCAAAAGTCGAGTCGGCACGGAACATGCCATCGGTAGTGATAGCACCCAAGGCTGTGCGGAAAGCTCCATGCAAAGTCATGTTCTGCAACTGTCCCTGCGCCGTACCGCGATAATGGATATCACCCAAGCGATGAAGGGGTTGCGGTAGATGAACCGGTTGACCCTTGAGTTGCGAAAGGATATCCTGTATCTGCGCGGCATTGGTATGGAAGTCCGTCAGTTTGGCACAGAGGTACGGATTGGACAAATCGGGCAGACCGGCAATCGACACATCGCCATCCAGCACTTTCTTGCCGTTATAACGCAAAGCCAGATCGGTAAACGCCACAGAGTCAAGCGAGCCGTCCAAAGAGCCGGAGAGCGCCAACGGGCGTTTGAAACCATTGAGGCTCGGAACGAACAGCGCTACGTCGGAAGGCGTCAGTTGCGCATCGATACGGAACGGTGCTTGCAGTCGGGCGGAGTCCAAAGGCATGCTCATCTCAATACCGCTCATGTCGAGTTTGGAGTTCGGCAAGCGCGCCAAGAGCGTAGGCACGGAAAGCAATGTGTCGGTAAGGATGACATGTGCCTTGAGGTCTTCAACCGTCAAAGGCGTACGATGTATGGTGTACGGTGTACGATTGACCGTCATTGCCAGTTCGGTAATTTCCGCATCAAGTTTATCGGCACTCAGTTCATGCAGATCCATCTCGGCATGGCTGAGGAACAGATGATAGTCTTCGTAGCGCAAGCGAATCGAATCGAGCTGCACATCCTTCACGGCAATGAGACTGCGCAGCGGGTCCCGCTCTTTTTTCTCCGAACGGAAGGCATCCGCCAGGAACTGATAGTTCCACGTGCTATCCGGCAGGCGATGTACATCGGCTACAACATGATTGAGCCGCACATGATTGAAGCGAATCTCATTATGACGCAAGGCTAATGGGCTGAAATGCGCATATATCTCGCCAACGAACGCCAAGGTGTCGCCTTGTTGATCCTCCAGATAGATATCACGCACCGCCACTCGTGCCGGGAAGCGATATTCGACAGCCCCTACGGTAGCCTCCGTACCCAAAACTCGCGATAGTTCCGACGCAGCATACTGCACAGCGGCAGTCTCAACCTCGTCGCTCATGAGCGCACCCACCAGCGCACTACCGACCAGCAGGACGCTGACGGCAATCACACCTAATATGTACAGAAATCGCTTCACACGAGTGCATTTTAGCGTGCAAAGATACGAAAAAATTTTCGTATAACAAAAAAAAAGAAGAAAAAATGCAGAAAAATTTGGTCATATCAAAAAAAAGCAGTAATTTTGCACGCTTTTTCGCGAAAAAGCAACACGTATGGCCTCTGGCGATTGAAATAGAGGGGTTACGAATTTCCGGTTATCGGTTACGTACCCTATCGAATAGTAGTAAATGCCCGTCGTGAATAGTACTAATCCAGAACAGATTAACAGAAAATGGATTTGATGAAAGTAGCCGAGCAAGCATTTGCCGGTGAGAAAAAAGAGCTGCCGGCATTCAAGGCAGGCGATCAGATAACCGTTGGTTATCGTATTAAAGAAGGTAACAAAGAGCGTGTACAGGAGTTCCGCGGTGACGTGATTGCAATTCACGGAAGCGGCGACAAGAAGCGCTTCACAGTTCGCAAGATGAGCGGCAACGTTGGTGTAGAGCGTATCTTCCCGATGGACAGCCCCTTCATCGAGAGCATCACGATCAACAAGTACGGTAAAGTACGTCGTGCTAAATTGTATTATCTTCGCGAGCGTACGGGTAAGAAAGCCCGCATCCAAGAGCGCCGCGTTAAGTAAACTCAAGCAACAAGGGGTCTCAATCGGGACTCCTTTTTGTTATGTTTCAGTTAGAGAGTCCATATAAACCGACAGGCGACCAGCCGCAGGCGATACAGGCCTTGGTCGATGGTATCAACGCAGGCGCAGAGGCGCAGGTGCTGCTCGGTGTGACCGGTTCCGGCAAGACTTTTACCGTAGCCAACGTCATCCAGCAGCTCAACCGCCCTACCCTCATCATGAGTCACAACAAGACGCTGGCAGCGCAGTTGTATTCGGAGATGAAGGCCTTTTTCCCGCATAATGCGGTCGAGTATTTCGTAAGTTACTACGACTATTATCAGCCGGAGGCTTATATACCGAGCACGGACCTGTATATCGAGAAGGACCTAAGCATTAACGAGGAGATAGACAGACTTCGTCTGTCGGCTGTAGCGGCATTACTGAGCGGGCGAAAAGATGTGATTATTGTAAGTTCGGTCAGCTGCATCTACGGTTTGGGCAGTCCACAGGATTTCACGGAGAATGTCATTGAGTTGAAACGGGGTCAGGTCATTCCGATGGACACGCTGCTCAAACAACTCGTGAGCGCACAATATATCCGTAATGATGCAGAATTAGCGCGCGGACGCTTCCGCGTGAAAGGCGACACGATAGATATCGCATTAGCTTATGCGGATTACTTAGTACGCATTGAGTTTTTCGGCAACGAGATAGACGCCATTCTGACGGTAGATCCTATCAGCGGACAAGTGCTCGAAGAGTTCGAGCATTACAACCTCAGTCCAGCCACCATTTTCCTGACAAGCGCAGAGCGAATAGCCGCAGCGAAAGAACAGATTAAGGCCGACTTGGCCAAGCAGATCGAGTATTTCATCTCCATCGGCGAAGAGTTATACGCAAAGCGTATCGAAGAGCGCGTAAAGTATGATTTAGAGATGCTGGACGAGTTGGGTTATTGTTCGGGCGTAGAGAACTACAGCCGTTATTTCGACGGCCGTGAAGAAGGTACGCCGCCTTATTGTCTGCTCGATTATTTCCCGAAAGACATGCTGCTCGTTATTGACGAGAGCCATGTGACGGTTCCGCAGATTCGGGGTATGTACGGCGGCGACAAGTCGCGTAAGGACAACTTGGTCACTTACGGTTTCCGTCTGCCGGCAGCGCGTGACAACCGACCGCTTAAGTTCGATGAATTCGAGCAGAAGACGGGTCAGACCATCTATGTCTCGGCTACGCCGGATGAGTACGAGTTGGAGAAGAGCGAAGGTATCGTTATTGATCAGCTGATTCGTCCGACAGGATTGTTGGATCCGGAGATTGAAGTAAGGCCGACCGAGAACCAAGTGGACGACTTGATGGACGAAATCAAATTCCGCATGCATCGGGGTGAGCGATGCCTCGTCACGACCTTAACCAAACGAATGGCAGAGGAGTTGGACGAGTACCTAAGAAAATACCGCATCAAGTCCGCTTATATCCATTCGGATATAGACACAATAGAACGCGTGAAGATCATGGAAGATTTGCGGCGCGGCGAATACGATGTGTTAGTGGGCGTGAACCTGTTGCGTGAAGGTCTGGACTTGCCGGAAGTAAGTCTGGTAGCGATACTCGATGCAGACAAGACCGGTTTCCTGCGCGACCAACGAAGTCTAACACAGACAGTAGGTCGTGCAGCGCGTCACGTACACGGCAAGGCCGTGTTGTACGGAGACAAGATCACTCCGGCTATGCAAGCAACGATTGATGAGACGAATAGGCGTAGACGTATTCAGATGAGGTATAATGAGGAACACGGTATTGTTCCGACACCTATCAAGAAAGAGATCAACACCTCGGCATTGGCAGGCCTCTATAAAGATCCGGAGGAAGAGAAGCGCAAACTGAC
>JAFWAK010000084.1 GCA_017507715.1 Paludibacteraceae bacterium
CGTTCTTGTACGTTGTTGGAAGAAACTACTATTTCCTATGCTCGTGAGATAGGAAAGCACAACTTCTCCGTCATGGTAGGTCAGACTTGGTCTGAATATAATTACTATAGTCTTGGTGGCTCGGGATCGAATATTCTCAATCCTACGGAGGATCAATGGTATCTGCAGCGTACAACGGAGAATAATACGAATCCTGCCTCCGATGCTGTGGCCCGCGTACGCCGTCTGTCCTTCCTCGGTCGTGCCTTTTATAGTTACGGAAATCGCTATATGATTACTATCAACTTCCGTGCGGATGGTTCGAGTAAGTTCACGAAGAACCCGTGGGGCTTCTTCCCATCTGCGGCATTAGCATGGCGTATGAGTGAAGAGCCGTTCTTGAAGGATTTGGAACTGCCATGGTTGGATAACCTGAAGATTCGTGCTGGTTGGGGTCGCGTAGGTAATGATGGTGTTGACAGTGGTTCGTTTATTGTGAAGATGGGTTCTTCCTCTAATGTGTTCTACGGTTATCCATTGGGTTTGGGTGGACAGACCGAACAATATGGTGCTGCAGTGTTGACGCAACCTGACCTTAATGGTAAATGGGAGACGAACGAACAATGGGATGCCGGTATTGACTTTGCCTTCTGGAATGGCAAGTTGAGCGGTTCGTTAGACTGGTTCTTACGTGACACAAAAGATGCTTTGCTTCCGGTCAACGCTCCTGCACACGTTGGAAACCGTTACTCGATGGTTCGTAATGTAGGCGTGATTCGCAACCAAGGTGTGGAGGTCACACTTAATCATGATAATCGTGTTGGAAAAGTGCATTACTCGATTGGCGGTAACGTGTCGTGGATTAAAAATGAGTTAGTATCGCTGAATGGTGGTTCTCCTCTCTATGGCGACAAGACCAAGACGGACATGGGTATGGCTCTTAATAGTTTCTGGGGATATAACTATTTGGGTATTTACCAGAATAATACTGATGCTTCCTACTTTACAAACCAAAGCATGAAAGCTGGAGACTCGCATTACGAGGACTTAAATAACGACCAGTTGCTCAATAATAGCGATAATATGTATCTTGGTAATCCATTCCCGGTGGTAACTTTTGGCCTGAACTTAGGTGCTGATTTCTACGGAGTGGATATTCAGTTGTTCTTCCAAGGTGTGGCAGGTAATAAAATATATAATGCTTTGCGCATACGCACGGAAGGAACTGGAAATGATTGTACACTGGGTAGTCAGATGAAGGACGTGTGGATCGGTTATGAAGATGAAGACGTACAACGCTACTTATCCAAGTTCGGTTATATATACACGGATTTGGAAAATCGTGAAGGTACGATTCCTAACCCAACTGGTTCAACCTCAAACAATGCAACAAGTTCGCGTTTTATTGAGGACGGTTCTTACTTGCGTTTAAAGAACCTGCAGATCGGTTATACTTTCCCAGTTAAGTGGACCCAGAAATTCCGCTGCAGCCGTCTTCGCTTGTATGCAACGGCTAGCAACCTCTTCACCATCACCAAGTACACGGGTTACGATCCAGAAGTCGGTGGCGGTGTGGACTACGGAAACTATCCGCAGAGCCGTACATTTACGTTTGGTTTGAATGCAACATTCTAATAAGGAAAGGGGATAAGTATGAAAACAAAATATTTTTCTATAATCTGGATACTGTGCTCCGTATTCGCTCTTAATAGTTGTAAAGATTATCTGACGGAGCCAGAACCAGCACAAGTGAAACTTAGCGATTTTTTCACTTCTGGTACAGCTGCTATTCAAAATGTGACAGGCTGTTATGTTCCGCTCATGTGGGAATATAATAGCACTTACTACTCCGAGTGGTTTATTGGTGATATCATGAGTGACGATGCTTTGAAAGGCGGTGGAAACACGAATGATATGGGTGCTAGTTACGACATGGAAAATTGGAAAACGACAGCGTCTAACGAGTTGACGATGGATTTCTATCGCGCTCAGTACCAAGGAATTGCTCGTTGTAATCTGGCACTCAAATACGTGCCTCAGATGCAACCAGATTCGATTATGCCACTATCGCTTCAAGAGCGTTTGTTAGGAGAGGTTTATTTCTTGCGTGCATATTATTATTTCCGTTTAGTGCGTGTGTTCGGAGGAGTACCATTG
Organism: Paludibacteraceae bacterium; assembly: GCA_017507715.1. Lineage (GTDB taxonomy): Bacteria > Bacteroidota > Bacteroidia > Bacteroidales > Paludibacteraceae > Colicola. The sequence continues at coordinate 2,137 of JAFWAK010000084.1, forward strand.
ACATTAGATGTCTTGGACAATAGCGCAAATTGGCAGATGGAGCGAGCTTCTGTAGAACAGGTCTTCTCCCAAATAGTGTCTGATTTGACCGCGGCGCAGAAACGTCTTTGGCGTGTGGCTAAGATTCCAGATGATCAGCGTGGGCGTGCCACCAAAGGTGCAGCTGAGGCGATGCTGATGAAAGTGCACCTATATATGGCAAGTCCTTATTGGTCGAAATATCTCACCAATAGCACTTCTGCCGACAACTACGCATTGGCTAAGCAATGGGGAGATAGCATCATTATGAACGACTCCTATGCACTCAATACGGATTACCATGACCAGTTCACAGAAGAAGGCGAAAATGGGGTGGAATCGGTATTTGAGATTCAATATGCGCCTGTTTCTTGGGGAGATTTCGGACAAGGGAATGGATTTACAGCCGGTAACTTCACGCAACGATTGGTGCGCTCTCGCTCTACCAAAGAGAGTTTAACTCTTGGTGATGCAGGTTGGGGCTTTGATCGCCCGACCCAGAATCTTTATAATGAATTCGAGGCTGGAGATATACGTCGTGACGAGGCTATTCTGGTGCCCACTGATGAACAGATGGATGATCCTGCGGAGACCAGTGAAGAGGTCTATCTGGGCAATCGTATGCTCAATAATAAATATGGTTGGTATGGTCATATGCTCACTCACCACTCTCGTGGTCCGCTCAACAACAAACAAATACGTTATGCAGACGTATTGTTGATGTATGCGGAAACATGTGCCGAGTTAGGCAATACTGGCGAGGCTCAAACAGCCTTGAATCAGGTTAGAACTGCACGCGGCATGGCTACTTATCCCGGTTATACCTATACTACCACGACTCCGACAACAGGTGACGCACTCAAAGATGCTATCCGTCATGAACGTCGTGTAGAATTAGCAATGGAAGCACATCGTTGGTTCGACCTTGTTCGTTGGTATGGAGGTGTGGGCAACGGATTGGATACCTATATGAATGTAACTTATCCTGCTACAGAGACGGAGGTTGCTTGTAGCCATATGGGTAAATATATTGCCGGCAAACATGAACTATTCCCAATTCCCGAAGAGGAGATAGAGCTTAACCCGATGGAACAAAATCCTGGATATTAATCAAAACTAGCATAACAGATACTAGTATTACTAGAATTATTAACAATTAAAAACTCAACAAATTATGAAAGTAAAAAGTATTTTGGCAATTGCCCTTTCAGTTCTCATGGTAGGTTTCGTTTCTTGCAAAAAGAACGAGAACAACAATGAACCCGAAGAGATTACCATCTCTCTTGACAAAACTGCATTAAGCCTTGAAATTGGCGCTAGCGAGCTGCTGACAGCAACTGTTATCCCTGCTGGGACTGCAGTTACATGGACTTCTCTTCACCCGTCTATTGCTACGGTTACCAACGGTTTGGTAACAGCAGTCGCAGAAGGTAACACTACTATTATTGCTACTGCAGGTAGTGCACGCGCATTATGCTCGGTTCAAGTAGGTAAGGGTGAGCAAGGAAAGACCACCTACACATTAAAGGAGGCTTCTGCTTACTATCCTATTTTCGTAGACGAGGTTACTCTTGGTAAGATGGAAGTAAAATTGCTATCGATTTCACGGTCAATGATGAAGACAAGCATTTCTATCCGTGGGTAGTTGAAGGTACTGAGACTCTTACTTATGAGTTTGTTACCGCTTCCGGAAAGAACTTCTATGAGACGGATGAAGGCGGTTACATGGCTCTCGTATGCGGTTCTTATGGCTGGGCAGGTGGTGGTTATACTGCTACTGCTGCTAATATCCAAACTTTGGTTGATGCTATCAATGCGGAACCGGATAAGTTCTTCTTCCACCTTGGTCTGCGTTCTACCGACAATTATGGTAACATGTTCTATTTCTTCGGTCAACAGAATGCGGCTCATTTCATCATTGGTGCAGGTTCGATCTATGGCGGAACATACATCTATGGTGATTATACCCGTGATGGTTACTGGTATGAGTTTGATATCCCGATGTCTCAGTTTGCTACAGCACTGTCAGGTCTGACGGTTCAACCCGATGCTACGGGAGCTGCTTATATCCTTTCTTTCCTCACACAAGGTATAGCAGGTGCTCAGTTGAACTATGATGCCCTCTATTTCTACAAGAAATAAGCAGGATTACTTTGCGTACAAGGGCTTGGCCGCCCTTGTGCGTTCTATTTAATAAAATGAAATATATGAAAAAGTATTTATTTATCATACTGGGCGCTTTGCTTGGTTTGGTGTCTTGTGAACAACCATCTCCTTCTTCAGTAGGTCAATTTTCCATTGTCCCTCCTGTGCTGCAAATGAAAGTAGGAGATGTACAATTGTTGGAATTGAGCATTGTTACTACGGGTGAAGTGGTATGGACCAGTTCGGATGAAGAAGTGGTTAAAGTTAGTGCAGGTGTGGTAACAGCGGAGGCAATAGGTTTTGCGACGGTTACAGCAGCTATCGGCGATAATAAGGCAATCTGCTCTGTATATGTTTCTGGCTCTTCAGGACAAACACTGACCTTAAATAAATATATGGTGTCGCTCAATAAAGGAGAGACATTCCAATTCCAATGCAAAAACACCTATGGTACTCCTGTTGAATGGAAATGTAATCATCCGGAAATAGCTACGATTGACCAGCAAGGTCTGCTCACAGCAATTAAACCAGGTTTGGCTACCGTGACAGTGACTTCAGAGATGGAAAGCGTTACGGCAAAAGTGGCTGTTAATCATCAATGGGGCGAGTATCAATTAGTATGGAGCGATGAATTTAATGGAACAGAGTTGGATAGAAATGTATGGAATGTGGAAGTGAATGGTAATGGAGGAGGAAACCAAGAGTCGCAATATTATTTGGATAGAACAGAGAACTTGCGTGTGGAGAATGGCAATCTAATCATTCAACTTCGTAATGACGGTTACGGTGGAAAACCCTATACGTCCGGACGTATTAACTCGAAGAACAAGAAGTCTTTTACCTATGGTAAGATTGAAGCTAATATCTCTTTCCCGGCAGGAAAAGGGACATGGCCTGCTTTCTGGATGTTAGGCTATGGTAGTTGGCCGGCATGCGGCGAGATAGATATCATCGAACATATTGGCTCTCGTCCGAATTTCTCTTCCTTTGCTGTTCACACCTCTCAACGAAATGGCATGACCGGAAACAACTGGCATGCAGGGTATACTGCGGACGAGAGTATGGAGAACGCATACCACGTGTATGGCATAGAGTGGACGCAAGAGGAGGAGAATGGATGTGACAAAATTCATTTCTTCATAGATAATAAGGAGTATGCCGTTGTATCCGAAGATTTCAACTTTATAGACATGAAGTCCTATTGGCCATTTAATGATCAGCATTTTATTATCTTTAACTTGGCGATCGGAGGAACGATGGGCGGAAGTATAGATGACACACTATTCAATCATGGTGATGTGCTGATGAAAGTAGATTGGGTACGCGTTTGGCAACGTAAAGAGAAAGAATAATGAAATTCCGACAATACATACTTATTTTCTGCTTATGTGCGCTTTGTGCGTGTGGTGGAGGGACCAATACTCCCACTAACGAAAAAGGAGACAAAGCGATGCATCGAAGCACAAAACGTGGCGTGGCCTTCAGTTTCACGCGTACAGACGATGCAATGCTATTATCACCTGCGATTAGTTGGTGGTATAACTGGGGACCTGATTGTACGGCAGAAGGGGTGAATAACTTATTTGCATTGGACTCTGTTGTCTTTCTGCCAATGGCTTGGAATACCGGCTTTAATGTAGAAAGGATACGGAATTATGTGAAGGCTCATCCGAGTTGTAAATACATACTGGCATACAACGAACCAAATTTGACAGATCAGGCCAATATGATTCCACAACGAGCCGCAGAAAACTGGCCGCAACTAAAAGCATTGGCTACTGAATTAAATCTAAAGATTGTGTCGCCGGCTATGAACTATGGCACGCTATCGGGGTATCATGATCCTATCAAATGGCTTGATGAGTTCTTTGCTTGTGAAGGTGTCTCTTTGAACGATGTAGATGCGATAGCTATTCATTGTTATATGGCATCTCCATCTGCTTTTAAGGATTATGTAGGACGCTTCGAGAAATACGGCAAACCCATCTGGATGACAGAGTTCTGCGCATGGGACCCAGTTCCTGGCAGTGTTGAGACACAGCTTAACTATATGTGTGATGTAATAAACTGGATGGAACAGACGTCGCTGGTTGAGCGCTATGCTTGGTTTATACCCCGTAGTTCTGGCAAAGTGGATAGTGCTCCGTACATGCAATTACTAACTCATTCGACACCTTCTGAATTGACGGAGGCAGGGCGTGTCTTTACTTCGTTGTCGACGTTCGATAAAACAGTTTGGTTAGACTGCTCCAAACCTTTATCCGCAATCAACTATGTAGGGTTAAGTCATGATGCTATACAAATCCGCAGTAACACAGATACTGATAAAGGATTAATGGTGAAAGATATACGTGAAGGGCAGTGGCTGGAGTATCAACTGTTTATACCTGAGGGAGTTACCCAGATCGCATTGCGCTATGCGACGGTACTGAATAGCACAGCGTTAATCTTCGAGGGAACACAATTGATTGCTGTGGCTGAATTGCCCAAGACAGGCTCTATGACGGACTGGGCAACTGCTTCTGCTCCAATATCTGTTAAAGCGGGAAAGCACACTATTCGATTTCAAGTGGGTAGTGGTGCATTTCATTTAAATTGGATACAAATGCAATAATTTATGAAGAAACTTTATCTTTTTATCTGCGTGGCTTTGTGCACGAGTGCTATGCATGCGCAAGTGGCTGTGGATGATTTTGAAGCAAGTTCCAAGAACTGGGAAAATGTGTCATGCGCTAGCGCAATCGTTGATAACCCGCATCAAGAGGGTTTGAACCTTAGTTGTAAATGTCTTCAACTTACTCGCTCGGTGGGGTGCGAAAACTGGTCTGGAGCATTGTATCGTTTTCCTGAGGCAGTCACTGGTTATCGCTATGTACATGCACTTATGTATCGTAATAATATAGGAACACCAAATGCCAAAGTGACAGATAACGGTACCAACCTTGATATTTCTCCAATAACAACCATTGTTGCTAACCAGTGGCAAGATGTAGTGTTTGATATCAACGGCAAAGACCAAGTTGATTTTATCTTCTTCATGGCCGACCGTAATGCTATTTCTGCAGATGCTATTGTGTTAGTCGATGATGTTGTTTTCTCCAACGATGCGACTCCGCGTACGACTCCGAATGCAGCTTGTGAAAATACAACACCGGACTCAACAGAAGTAGGTGAATACCAACTCGTGTGGAACGAGGATTTTACGGACGCTACACTCGATAAGTCCGTATGGAATATCGAAGTGAACGGTAACGGCGGCGGTAACAACGAATTGCAGTACTACTGCGAGAAGGGTGTGACGCTTGGCGTTGAACCCGAGACGGGCAAGCATTGCCTTATCCTGACCGCAACCAAGGAAGACTATCAAGGCAAGAAATGTACTTCCGGCCGCGTGAACACCAAAAACAAAATGACCTATACCTTTGGTATGATTGAGGCGCGTATCAAGTTCCCCAAGACCGCCAATGGTCTCTGGCCGGCATTTTGGCAGATGGGCAATAACTAC
>JAFWAK010000085.1 GCA_017507715.1 Paludibacteraceae bacterium
ACATCTCCTCCACGCTGAATGTGATTGTGATGATTAGTCACGATGTATTGCAGTTATGGGTTGTAAGCCAGACTATTGAGACCGGACTGGAGGAAATAAACGCAGAAACGGAGCTCAATTCGTTGCGCTTTAATGTACTCGGTCAACCGGTGGATGAGACGTACAGAGGTGTTGTAATTACGCCCTCCGGCCGGAAGATGATTCAGTAAGGGAGAACGGGATTTTTGAAAAAAAAAACGAAAATAAATAAAATTTATTTGCACATGTCAAAAAAATGTGCTACCTTTGTAGCCGAATTGGTATGACTAAAGTTTTTAACTTTATATACAACCAACTTTTTGTTTAACTAAAAATCATCAATTTATGAAGAAAATCTTTTCTCTTCTGGCTGCTGTGCTTTTCGCAGGTAGCATGATGGCTGCTCCGTACACGTTGACGTTCAATTATTACGACAACACGAGTGGTGACAAGAGCTCTGCTGAGACTACATTGGACGGCTTGTTCGATGCAGCAAGCATGGCTTATGTAGATGCAGAGGCTGCATTCACAATTAACAAAGTGTATCTGGGCCGCAAGTACAAAGACAAAGTATCGGGTGACTCGATCTTCTCGAACATCAAGTTCGGTTCGTCGTCTGCTGCCGGTACTCTGAAGTTCGCGCTCAAGAACATGGCTGTTGACTCGGTGATTTTCCGTGCTGCTATGTATGGTGATTCTGAGGGTACAGAGGGTTTCTCGGTTAACGGTACTGCATTTACGCTGTCTGCCGGTAACAAGACTTTCGAGAATGTAAAGTATGTTCCCGCAGGTGACATTACCGCGCTGGAGATCGTACAGACCAAGGCTAACAAGGGTCGTTTCTATCTGACCTCTATCACGGTTTACCCGAAAGAGGGTGGCGTAACTCCTCCTGCAACGCTGACTGAGCCGGCTGCTGCTCCGGACGCTCCGACTTATCCGGCTAACCAAGTAAAGGCTGTTTACTCCGCTACTTACAATGCTGATTGTAATTTTGGTGAGTGGGGTTCGGGTACTGCTTACACGCAAGAGACTGTTGGTAAGAAGTATGTTACCGCTGGATTGGGCTACTTCGGACTTGAGTTTGCTGAGCACCTGAACTGCGCTAAGATGGAGAAACTCCACATGGACGTTTGGGTTGCTGCTGACGCTTCTATCCGTATCGTTCCTATCCATGGTGGTACTGAGCAAGGTATCGCAGTAAACCTCGTTGGCCAACAGTGGAACGCTGTTGAGCTCGCTTTGACTGCGTTCGACCAAGTAACCAACTGGACCGACGTTTATCAGATTAAGATTGACAATGCTGCTAATCTGACTTTCTGGCTGAACAATGTTTATTTCTATACAACTGTAGCTCCTGAAGCTGATACTCAGGCTCCGACGGCTGTTGCTGCTTCGTTGGTTTCTGCTTCGTACTTCAGCGCAAAGATTTCGGCTACTGCTACCGACAACTCGGATGCTGTAATCTTTGTTGTTAAGGATGGTGAGAATGAACTGGCTACTGCTCCTGCAGTTTCGAATGTTGCTAAAGAGATTACCGTTAACGGTCTTCTCCCGAACACGGCTTATAACTTCTCTGTTATTGCAAAAGATGAGGCAGGCAATGCTGCTGAACCGGTAGCTGTTGCTGCTACTACGCTGGCTGCTCCGGCTCCTGCTACTGCTCCGACTTATGCTGCTGACAAGGTGCTGGCTGTTCAGACCGATGCTTATACGAATATCGCTTACGATATCCAGGATTGGTATAGTATGCCGGCTGTTACTACGGGTAACCTGACTGCTACAAGCAAGGCACTCTGCCTTGAGCCGAATACTACACCTTCCAGCTGCTTCGGTTTGACATTTGCCGCTACCGACATTACCGCTTATGACTCGCTCGAGATGGATGTATATGCTACCACCGAGGGCTCGAAGATTAAGATCCAGGTAATTGGCGACAACGCTAACCTGCCTGCTGCAACCGAGTACACACTCGTAGCTAACCAGTGGAATCACATCGTGCTGAACATCAAGGGTAACACCAAGAACAACTGCGAGCAGATCGGTTTCTATGACTGCAACAATATCACGGGTGCTCTGTTCATCCAGAACGTACTCTTCGTTGACACCGACGCTCCGGTAACTCCGCAATACGAAGTTGCTGAGGCTATCGCAGCTGGTTTGACTGACGACGCTGAGATAATGGTTCGCGGTATCATCACCAAGATGGAGTTCAAGGGTAAGAACTTTGCTAAATACGGTTCTGTAAACATCTATGTGAAGGACGCTACCGGCGCAGAGGGTGAGTTCGAGTTCTACAACTGCTACTCTCTCAATGCAGATACCTTCCGTACTTCTACCCCGGCTTATGATGCAGAGAGCACCGCTTGGGCAGAATTTAAGGAAGTATCTGACGGAAACGGTGTTGCAGTTCACGTAGGTGACACGGTTATCGCTTTCGGTAAGTACAAACTGTACAATACTACTTATGAGCTCAACACAGGTTGCTACCTCGTTGACATTAAGCATGCCGCTGAGACTCCGGTTGAGGGTGAGACGATTGACGTCACAATCAACGCCATCACTACTCCGGGTGCGCTCGTATGGACTGACGCTGTTGCTAGCGCAGGTTGGTGGCAGATCATAGGTGCGACCGAGGACTATGCATTCTCGCTCTCCAATGTATCTACTACCGAGGTTGCAGGTGTTTATACGATTGATGACCTCGATCCGGACTATTCGTACATTACCGTTATGACGGCTACCGATACCACTGACGTTACTTTCGTTGATGGTTCTGTAACTGTTGCAGTAGCTAATGATGGTACCGTAACGATTGTTGGCGCTCTCGTAGGCGACGATGGTAATGTATATAACTTCAACCTCACCTATGCTGATCCGAAGGTTGAGAAGACCGTTAATGTAACCATCTCTAACGGTACCCTCTATGACGGGAATGCTTCAGCTGGTCTCTACACTGTATATGGTACAGCAGATGATAATACCGCATATGTTCAACTCGCTATCTGGGTAGAGGAAGACTTCGAAGGCAACTTCACCGAGGAAGACTTAGACTTCCAATACGTCGGTTCTGGTGTACAGGACGCTGATGGAAGCCATAGTATCTTCTCCGCTGCTATCACCGTTACCCCGGGTAATGTAGAAGGCGTTTACAGCATCACTGCTGACCTGCTCTGCTACAACAACACCCTCTACAAGGTATCCATGAGCATTGGTAAAACCGAGGGCTTCGAGAGTGTAGACGCTGCTGTTAAGGCTGTTAAGATGCTTATCAACGGTAACGTTGTTATCGAGAAGGCTGGCAAGCGCTACAATGTAAATGGTGCACGCCTCTAATCCTTAAACGGATACGAAAAAAGAGTCGCTTCGGCGGCTCTTTTTTTTATGGAGTAATCGTATCTATGTCCTATGTATATCCTATGTATATCGTATCCTGGTACACCCTATAATATATATTAATATATATTATCCCGTGATTTTAGGATTTTTCCTATTTTATATTAAAAAATACGGCCCGCAGCTGCGAGTCGTATTTTTTTGTCGTTGTTGCTGGAATTACTCAGCATTTTCAGCAGGAATTTCTGCTGCGGGAGCCGTTTGCTCAACTTGGATAGCCGATTGCTCTTCGTTAGCCACTGCTTGACCTTTGCTGAAGCCGACAGCAGCGATGCTGAATACAACAATCAGAGCTACTAAAGTCCAAGTCGCTTTCTCCAGGAAGTCAGCGGTCTTCGGGGCACCCATTACTTGGTTACCGCTGGCAAAACCGGCCGCCAATCCTCCGCCCTTGCTGTTCTGAACCAATACCAGAAGCGTCAGCAATACAGCGGCGATAACGATTAAGATTGTAAGAAATACGTTCATATGTTTATAAAATTTAGTTTCCTAAACCGACCCCACCGGGTACAAATCGGCTGCAAAAGTACTACATTTTTTTTAAATATACAAATTTTTGACCAAAATAATTCAATGTGTTAGCATTATTTGAGATTTTTTCGTACCTTTGCGCACAAATCTGAATAATTCGTTGCAATGAGCCTGGAGCAATATATAGAGCAGACCATTCTGCCGCAATACGATGCCTTTGACGGCGGACATAAGCGTGACCATGCGCAGATGGTGATAGACGAGAGTCTGAAACTAGCGCGCGAACATGGAGCCGATGAGCGGATGGCTTATACGATAGCCGCCTATCATGATTTAGGTCTGCGTTTCGACCGTGAGAATCATCATATTCATTCGGGCGAGATACTGATGACTGACGATAAGTTGCGGCAGTGGTTCACGGAAGAGCAGTTACTTATCATGCGCGATGCGGTAGAAGATCATCGGGCCAGTTCCAAACGTCCGCCGCGTACTATCTATGGTGCCATTGTAGCTGAAGCCGACCGCCAGATCAACCCGACTCTGGTCATCCATCGGACCATGGCCTATAGCGCCAAACTTTTTCCGGATGGAGATTTTGAAACGCTCTATCAGCGCAGCAAGGAGCACTTGCATGAGAAATACGCCGAAGGCGGTTATATGCGGTTGTGGCTCAATAGCGAGCGTAATGTCCGCAGTCTGGAAGAGTTGCGTGCGATTATCCGGGATGAGTCGCGTCTCCGCGCTTTATGCGAAGAATGGTATCGCCGGCAATAGAAAAAAGAGGCTGTACGGCCTCTTTTCTTGTGGAGCATAGGGGAGTCGAAAAATGCTTTGAGCATTAATCGTGCCCTTTAGGGCTAAGAACCCATGGGAAGACCCCTGCGAAACGAAGTGGAGCATAGGGGAGTCGAACCCCTGACCTCAACATTGCGAACGTTGCGCTCTACCAACTGAGCTAATACCCCGGAGGTGTCCCCGTTAATCGGGGAAACCGGCTTCCGCCGGAAGGGGCACAAATGCTTAGTACCGCCTTTTTGTGGAGCTAACGGGAGTCGAACCCGTGTCCAAACAAGGAATACTTGCGCTTTCTACACGTTTATCTTGGCCTGCATTTTCGTCCGGCAGCAAGACCCAAGCCACCAACTACCGGCTTATCTGCTAAATTTTCGGTATTGCATCGCAGCCTGCGACACCTATTCTGTGAATTCCTGCGCCACTATATCCTTTCAGCCCACAGACTCGGCTTGGAGTGACGTCCCGTTCAGGCGCCTTGCGCCCGAATACGCTAATCTACTGTACTTCGATTAAGCAGCGAGAGCATAAGAAGTGTTGCCAGTTATGCTTTGAAGCGAGATTTACGAGCGTTGCCTCATTGCTCGGCGTGCTTACACAACCATTCTACCTGCTGTCAAAACCAAATAGCCCCGGAAGTGTCCCCGCTAATCGGGGAAACTGGCCTCCGCCGGAAGGGGCATTTTTCTTCCCCCTTAGAGCGAAATCGGGTGCAAAAATACACTTTTTTTTGCACATATCAAAATATTTTTGTACTTTTGCACGATTTTTAATGAATTTGGATAGAAATGGCATTGGAAATTCGAGAAATTAACACCAAGAAAGAGCTGAAGCGATTTATCGAGTTCGCGAATGATCTGTACAAAGATTGTCCGTACTATTGTCCGCCTTTGTTCTTCGATGAGATGAACTGCTTCAACGTGGAGACCAATCCCGCGTTGGAGGTAAGCGAATACCAGTTATGGATGGCGTATCGCGACGGTAAGCCTGTCGGACGAATTGCCGGTATTATCAACCGCCGTGCGAACGAGACCTGGAATGTGAAGCACGTACGTTTCGGTTGGTTCGACTTCATCGATGACCTCGAAGTCAGCAAGGCCCTCTTGGATACGGTGGCTGCATGGGGTAAAGCGCGTGGCATGGATGCCATGAACGGTCCTGTCGGCTTTACGGACTTTGACCACGAAGGACTTTTGCTTGAAGGCTATGAGTACCTCGCACCGATGGCTTCGCTCTATAACTATCCGTATTACGTGAAGCATGTGGATGCATACGGCTTGACCAAAGAGGCAGACTGGATTGAACTGCAGGTCTATCCGCCGCAGGGTTGTCCGGAACGTCTGAACCGCATTGCCGAGATCGTCAAGCAGCGTTCGCATGTGCATGTGGATAAAGTAAAGAACTCGCGTGAACTTGAGCGGAAATACGGCATCGAATATATGGACGTAATCGATGAGGCTTATCAGAAGTTGTATAACTTCCAGCCGATGACGCCGGCCCAGAAGAACTACTACAAGAAGATGTATTTCCCGATTCTCAACTTCGATTTCGTGACGATTGTTGTGAATGAGAAGGATGAGATTGTGGGTGTCGGACTCGGCATGCCGGATATATCTGCCGCGTTACGCAAGTGCGGAGGACACCTCTTCCCCTTCGGTTGGTATCATATCCTCAAGGCGCTCAAGGCCAAGCACATGGAGGTCTTCAACCTGCTGCTCATCGCCGTTCGTCCGGATTATCAGGGAACAGGCGTCAACGCTCTCTTCTTCCAGGACCAGATTCCGCGCATGAACAAGTACGGCATCAAAATTCTGGAGACGACCTCTATCCTGGAGACGAACGCAAAGAATATCGCCAACTTCACGCAGTTCGACCATAAGCAACATAAGCGTCGTCGCGCATATCTCAAAGCTATATAGTGCTAAAAAGCGTTCGTTCATATAAGAATGCGCAAGCCATCCTCTTTCGCTATCTGCGTGAGCATGAGATGCGTCCGTCGAAGGTGCGGGATATGGTTTTGACGGCACTCTGCCAGTTGCCGCAACCGTTCACGGCGGAGCAACTGATAAAGGCCTGCGAGGCGGAGCATATATCGGTCGGGACGGTCTATAACGCGCTGAACCTGTTTCTGGACGCCCATGTGCTGCACGCCTACAAACGCCAGCAGGGACAGTTGGCCACAGAGTACGAACTGATTGCCGGAACGCCTAATAAGATTCAGATAATCTGTCAGAAATGCGGACGCGTACAGAATGTAAGCTCCAACCTGATTACCACGCATATCAGGGAGCATAAATATAGCAATTTTAATATGCAGCATTTCACGCTCTATGTGTACGGCGAGTGTCGAGTATGCCGCAAAAAGACCATCAATAGATTAGGACGATGACATTAACACCGGGTGCTTTATATTGGATTTTATTCCTCGGCATTGCGCTGGTCAGTTGGATTGTGTCCGCTTCGCTTGAGCGCAAGTTCAAGCGTTACAGCGAGCAACCGCTGCCGATGACCGGTCGGGAAGTAGCGGAGAAGATGCTCCATGACCATGGCATCTTTGACGTGCAGATCACATGCATCAAGGGTCAGCTGACCGATCATTACAATCCTGTTACCAAGACCGTCAATCTCTCCGAAGGAGTGTATCACGGTGCGAATGTAGCGGCAGCTGCGGTAGCAGCACATGAGTGCGGACACGCTGTGCAACATGCCACGGCTTACGGTCCGCTGGGCATGCGTTCGGCTTTAGTGCCCGTCGTGCAGTTCAGTAGCAACTGGGTGACTTGGATCATTTTGGGTGGTCTGTTGCTGTTAGGCACCAATGCCGGCCAAGTGATGTTATTAATCGGTATCGTCCTCTACGGCATGATCACCCTCTTCTCGTTCATCACCCTCCCGGTAGAGGTCAATGCCAGCCAACGTGCCGTAAACTGGCTTCAGGAAGCCGGTATCACCAATCGTGAAACGACAGAAATGGCGTCCGACGCCCTGCACAGCGCAGCCTATACTTATGTAGTTGCTGCGCTCTCGTCTCTCGCCACACTGGTATATTATATTTTGATATTTATGGGAGGAAACAAAAGGTAGCGCTCAGCGCTTCGGCCCTATAGCTCAATTGAATAGAGTGTCAGATTCCGGTTCTGAAGGTTCTGGGTTTGAGCCCCAGTAGGGTCACAAATCAGCAGATTTGCGGAGATCCCAAAGAAAAATAGCAGCATCGATGGCTGCTATTTTTTATTTATGATTTCAGATTGGAGATTTATATCTACGATAATCGGATCGTGGTCTGAATAGCGGTGCAGACTCTTGTCTTTCAGCTTGTATGCACCATGCGAATAGTACCAGTCTGCATTGATATGCCACGGGCGTACGCGTACGACTTGTCGTGCCATGGACGGGTTCGCAAAGCAGCGGTCCAGATAACCCGCTTCGCCTTTGTAACTGTACGAATAGTCGTTCGCTTGTCCGAGAGGCAGCATGTCGGCATAGCCGGCCCGAACGATGGTTTGTATCGGCTGTTCCTGCGTGTTGCAGTTATAATCGCCGAGCAACAGGATATCCGAGTCGCCGAAGAACTCTATCGCTTGCGGTAACATCACCAGCAGCGAATCGGTGTTCTGCATGCGCTTGAGGTTAGTGTCGTACTGAGTGCGGCCGGGACGTTTGGACTTGAAATGGTTGACGCTGACGATCAGCCGTTCCTTCGTCCGGAGTTCTTCAAAGCCTACGGCGAACATGCGTCCGTAGTAATGACTCGTCGTGTCCTTATAGGCAGACAGCGGTGTTTCGTACGTGCGCACGCGTTCCGTATCATAAATAAAACAGCCGCCGATACGATCCATGTTATCCAGAGGCATTGAGACAAACGCATATTTTTTACCGCCTTTGTTGAGCGCTTCCAGCAGCATTTTTGGCCCTTTGTCACCCACCTGCATCTCGCAAAGCGCGTAGATGTCAGCCTTCATAGCACGCAGCGCTTGAACGAGTTTGCGTGTCTTCATCGCCTGCTGTACAGGTGTCGTGCGCTTGGAGGCATAACCGCCTAAATCAGCGAAGTAATTCTCGATATTCGCACCTACAATGCGCAACTCGTCTTTCTTGGCTTTCGGCAGTTTGTCCTGCGGCATGTGCTTGGTGCGGATGGGTTTTCCGGTCACTAAATGCCGTGCCTTGGTCACACGCGCTTGTATATTCTTTACCTTGTCTCCGCAACGCACATTGTAATAGTTGTTGCGGCAATTGACAACGATGCTGGCGTCGCGGTTCTGCGCCAATAACTCGTAGTAGAGTGTGCTGTCACCATCTGCCAGACCTATTGCACGCTCTTCCGGACAGAAGAGACGCTCAGGGGCCAAAACCAGCGAGTCATAGAAACTGCCGCAGACTACGAGCGGGGTAGTGAGCACTACTGTCTGATTGGTGTACTTGGACCAGTCGGCCTTAAGCTGCTCTAACGAAACACGCTCCACCGCCAAAACGGAGAGCGAAGAAAGAAGAAGTAAGAATAAAAAACAAGTTTTACGCATAATCTCACATACTTTGCGCTGCAAAATTACTAAAAATTCAGCATATATGCAAAAAAAACATGTAAAAATTTGCGTATGTCAAAAAAAAGCAGTACTTTTGCACCCGCTTTCGTAAAAAACGAAGGATTTATCGCGGAGTAGAGCAGTGGTAGCTCGTCAGGCTCATAACCTGAAGGTCGGTGGTTCGATCCCATCCTCCGCAACAACAAAATCTCGTATGTGCTTGCATATATGAGATTTTTTTTGTACCTTTGCAGCCAAATTTGGAGAATTATGGCAAAATTTATAGTAATGGCGGAAGAGGGTGAGCGCGTGTTGCTGGAAAAGGCGCGTGAGACCTTAGGACTCGACCTCAACGATATTCCGGTTATTTTTACAGGCGTAGGTGCAATCAATATTATCCGCAGTCTGCAGAATCTTGACCGTGAGGCGGAGCTGATTAATATCGGCTATGCAGGGAGTGCGAACTTCGATCTCGGCACATGGGTGGAAGTGACGGAAGTGCGTCTGAACCATCCGAATGTGACTTATCCCGAACCGGAATTGAGGCTTACTCCAAAACCATCCCTGAAGGGAAGGGAAGTAACGCGCGCATTATGCTACACGAACTGCGATTTTGTGTTGGCTTCGGACTATAAGGACTGCGTCTTCGATATGGAGTTGGCATTTATTGCGTCGCTGGGCTTCAAGAGCCTGCATAGCCTGAAGTATGTCAGCGATAATCTCAGTCTGCATGCCTATCACGACTTAACCCACGGCGTAGAATGACGACCATTTATCTCAAACCGCATAAAGAGGAATCACTCAAGCGTTTTCATCCTTGGGTATTCAGTGGCGCGATAGCGAAGGTCGTGCTGGATGCTTCGCATCAGGCTTCTACGCCCGAAGAGGGTGAACTGGTCTGTGTGCGTTCGTCAGCGAACGAGTGCCTCGGTGTCGGTCATTGGCAAGTGGGTTCGATAGCCGTGCGTATTCTGGCGTTCGGCGAAGAGGCACTGCCTGCCCATTTCTGGAATGAGCGTCTTCGCGCAGCATACCAAGTGCGTGAAGCCATCGGTCTGATTAGGGAGCCTAACTCCGACCCTGCCCTAAAAGGAAGGGAGAATAATACGTTCCGTTTGGTGCATGGCGAAGGCGATTTTCTGCCGGGACTGATAGTGGATGTCTATGCTGATACAGCGGTGGTGCAGGCTCATTCGGCAGGCATGCATGTATGCCGGAACGAGATTGCAAAGGCCATTCTGGAAGAAGTGCCGCAGGTGAAGCATGTCTATTATAAGTCGGACGACACGCTGCCGTTCAAGGCACCGATAGAAGGCGATAGAGTGGGCTGGTTAATCAATGGTGGGAATGGTGACGTTTCGCTTAATGGTGCAAATGGTGAGACGGACGAGTTCTGGTCGGTTGAGAACGGTCTGTCGTTCCGCATCGACTGGTTGCGGGGACAAAAGACGGGCTTTTTCATTGACCAACGGGAGAACCGCGCGCTTGTAGAGCGTTATGCGAAAGATAAGGATGTGCTTAATATGTTCTGCTACACCGGCGGTTTCTCGCTGTACGCCCTGCGCGGCGGTGCAAAGACAGTCGATTCCGTGGATGTGAGCCAGAAGGCAATTGACCTTGTCAACATCAATGTGACGCATAACTTCCCGAAGGCCAAGAACCATACGGCGGTTGCTGCCGATGCGTTTGAATACCTCACGGCGCAGAAGGCGCAGAACCGTACGTTTGACCTCATTATCCTTGACCCGCCGGCTTTTGCCAAACATCGTGATGCGGTCAAGAATGCCTTGCGCGGATATCAGCGTATCAATGCGAAGGCGATAGAGATG
This sequence comes from Paludibacteraceae bacterium, assembly GCA_017507715.1. Classification (GTDB taxonomy): domain Bacteria; phylum Bacteroidota; class Bacteroidia; order Bacteroidales; family Paludibacteraceae; genus Colicola. The sequence goes on from JAFWAK010000085.1 coordinate 11,033, forward strand.
ATTCGCCCGGGCGGCATCTTGTTCACTTTCTCCTGCTCGCAGGCTGTGGACAAAGAGGCATTCCGGCTGGCCGTTTTTAGCGCTGCGGCACAAGTGGGACGCAAAGTGCGTATCTTGCACCAACTCCATCAACCGCAGGACCATCCGATAAATATTTACCATCCCGAAGGCGAATACCTGAAGGGCTTAGTACTATACGTAGAATGAAAATCGTTTGCTTTGATACGGAGACCACCGGTCTCGACATCCAGAAGGACCATATTATCCAACTCTCGTTGGTGAAGTTCGACACCGATACGTGGGAGACGGTAGGCGTCAAGGACTGGTATCTGCTGCCGGAAGTTGAGTTTAACATCCCTGCAGAGGCGGAGGCTGTGCATCATATCTCCAAGCAGTTCCTGTTAGAGAACGGAGTGTCGCTGCGCAGCGTTTATGATGACCTGATTGCGTTCACGGACGGCTGTGATATATTGTCGTACAATGGCAACGGCTACGATGCGCCGATACTCTATTATAACCTCAAACGCCTTGGACTGAGTTTCGCTTTTGAGGGGCGTACATGGTACGATGCCTTGCTGTTGGAGCGTATCCACACGGCAGGACAGGTAGATGAGAAAGGCGAGAAACTGCAGAATAACCTCACGGCGGCTTATACCCGTTATTACGGTCATCCGTTCGAGGGCGCGCATAACTCGTTGGATGATGTGATGGCGACGATAGAGGTATTCAAGGCTCAAGTGGTTGCGCATGGTTGGAACTGGGCGCAGCGTGACGAGTTCGGTTTTATCTCTTTCGACAGATGGCTGACCAAGAAAGGTGCGTATTACTACCTCAGCCAAGGCGGACACAAGGGCGAGTCGATCGAGTCGATGCTTCGTATTGACCGCAGTTATCTGGAGTGGATCGTGGATAAATGCCAATGGACGGATGACCAGACGCGGGACATCATCAATCCTTATATCGGCAGATATACTTCTCCTTTCGCTCTCGGAGCCACTCCACAAAAGAACGGGGATAACGGTCCCGGTCAAGAGGTATATACTTCTCCTTTCACTCTCAACCCATCGCGTGGCAAAAAACGTCCGAAAGGAACCATTACCGATGCCGATTTGTGCCTTTTTTAGCAAAAAAGCATAAAAAAGTGCCCCAAAATTTGCGTATGTCAAAAAAAAGCAGTACTTTTGTCGCCGCATTTGAAATCCGGCCGGTTGGATGAGCGACTTAGTCAGCGGTCTGCAAAACCGTTTAGAGCGGTTTGACTCCGCTACCGGCCTCAAAGAGCCGCCCGACCAAGGGTGGCTCTTATTTATGACTTATAATTTCAAATTTATGATTTGAGATTTGGACGAACTGATCAAAGATATTACCTCTCAGGAGTACAAGTACGGTTTCACGACAGATGTGGAAACAGAGATTGTGCCGGCCGGTCTGAATGAAGACATCATCCGGCTCATTTCCGCGAAGAAGCAGGAACCGGAATGGCTGTTGGAGTTCCGTCTGAAGGCATTCCGCAAATGGCAGACGATGCCGCTTCCGACTTGGGCGCACCTCACTATTCCCGAGATAGATTTTCAGGCTATTTCCTATTTCGCGGCACCGAAGACCAAGAAGAATGGTGACGCTGCGCTTAATGGCGAGAAGGATGAGATTGATGCGGAGATCATGAAGACCTTTGACAAGCTCGGCATTCCGTTGGAGGAACGGGCGGCGCTGGCAGGCAATATGGCGGTAGATGCGGTGATGGACTCGGTGAGCGTGAAGACCACTTTCCGTGAAACGCTGGCGGAGAAAGGGATCATTTTCTGTTCTATCTCGGAAGCCGTTCGGGAGCATCCGGACTTGGTCAAAGAGTACTTGGGTTCGGTGGTTCCGCCGACGGATAATTTCTATGCGGCGCTGAACTCGGCGGTTTTCTCGGACGGTTCGTTTGTCTATGTGCCGAAGGGTGTTCGTTGCCCGATGGAGTTAAGCACCTATTTCCGTATCAATGCGGGTAAGACCGGTCAGTTCGAGTGCACGTTGCTTATCGCTGATGAAGGTGCGTATCTGTCTTATCTGGAGGGCTGCACGGCGCCGATGCGTGACGAGAACCAGTTGCACGCAGCGATTGTGGAGATCGTTGTCCGTAAGGACGCGGAGGTGAAGTATTCGACCGTGCAGAACTGGTATCCGGGCGACAAGAACGGCAAGGGAGGAATCTATAACTTCGTGACGAAGCGAGGGATCACGCATGAGAACGCGCGTCTGAGTTGGACGCAAGTGGAGACGGGAAGTGCGATCACATGGAAGTACCCGAGTTGCATCTTGCGAGGCGACAACTCCACGGCGGAGTTCTATTCAGTGGCGGTGACCAATAACTACCAGCAGGCGGACACGGGCACGAAGATGATACATATCGGCAAAAACACGCGCAGCCGTATTATTTCCAAGGGTATCTCCGCAGGTCACAGCCAGAATGCGTACCGCGGTCTGGTGAAGATGGGTCCGAAGGCGCTGAACGCGCGTAACTACAGCCAGTGTGACAGCTTGCTGCTGGGCGATAAATGCGGTGCCCACACTTTCCCCGACATGATTATCTCGAATCCTACAGCGACCGTCGAACACGAAGCAACAACTTCCAAGATTAACGAGGACCAGCTCTTCTACTGCCGCCAGCGCGGAATAGGTGTGGAAGATGCCGTCGGACTGATTGTGAACGGTTATGCCAAAGAAGTGATGGACAAACTGCCGATGGAGTTTGCCGTTGAGGCGCAGAAACTGCTGCAGGTGAGTCTGGAAGGAAGTGTGGGGTAATTCGGAATTAAGAATTAAAAATTCAAAATTAAGAATTATAGCACAATGTGTTCCGCCTGAATAGGCGAGCCGATAAATTGAGATGCGGATTGCGAGAAGCGGTCCGCATTTTCTGTAGTCAGATAGGAGCATGTCCCGTTAGTGGAGAGTTGGTCGCGGTACTCGGGGTGACGATGTAGATAATCCGCGAGAGACTTGGCTTCGAGTTCGCCTTGGGCGATAGTAGTCACCTTGGGTGAATCCACCGGAAGAGGGAATTTCGACTCATCGAGTTCGTGACGGAATTCGAGCCAATTATCAATCTTAGCTTTCATCAGCGGATAGTGGGTACAACCCAGAACGAGGGTGTCAATCTGCGGGTCTTTGGCAAGAATCTCACGCAGGTATTTGCCGATGAAATATTTGGCGCCGGGTTCATTATGTTCGCCGGCTTCAATCAGGGGAACCCACATAGGACAAGCGTGCTGCACAATCGTTAGTTCGGGGGCTATTTTCTCTAATTCGAGGACATAGGATTCGGAACTTACCGTAGCGGGTGTTGCGAGAATGCCTACATGGCCGGTTTTTGTGATGGAGGGAACAGCTTCCACGGTCGGACGAATGACACCGAGGACATTAACCCTGCGGGATTTGTCATTGGTCATTTGTAATTGGTGATTTATCTTCGGTAGGTCGCGTTGCTGTATCGTTCGCAAAGCTTTGGCAGAAGCGGTGTTACATGCCAGAATGACGAGTGCGCAGTCCTGGTCCAGCAGGTATTGTACGGCTTGCAGCGTATAGCGGTAGATGACGTCGAACGAGTGCGTGCCGTAAGGCGCACG
>JAFWAK010000086.1 GCA_017507715.1 Paludibacteraceae bacterium
AAAGAGGTACCAACGAGTAACGAGCCCAACAAACCCGGTCCGCGGGTAAAAGCAATCGCCGACAAATCCTCTTTGGTCACCTCGGCGCGCTTAAGTGCAGTATCTACCACCGGCAGAATATTGAGTTGGTGCGCACGACTGGCGAGTTCAGGCACCACACCTCCGTATTCCTCGTGCACCTTCTGACTTGCTATCACATTGCTGCGCAAGATACCATCTACGATGACTGCCGCAGATGTATCGTCACAACTTGACTCAATTGCTAATATGACCACCTTTTTATTCAAATCGGCTGCAAAATTACAACATTTTTTGCAAATATACAAATTTATTTGCACAATTCAATTTATTTTTGTATCTTTGCAGGCTTTTTGAATTATACAGATGTTTATCTATTTTCTGATTATACGAATAGCGGCATTGTGCGGGCATGCGAAAGCGCGCGCTTTGGTGCGCGGACAGAAGATGACGAAAGACGCGATGAAGAGTGATGGACTGTCGGTTAGAGGTGCCATCTGGATTCACGCAGCGTCGGTGGGTGAGTTTGAACAAGCCCGTCCGCTCATAGAGCGTCTGCGTCGTGAGCAGCCGCAGCGTAAGATTGTCGTTACGTTCTTCTCGCCTTCGGGATATGAGGCACGCAAGGATTATAAGGAAGCCGACGCAGTACTCTACCTGCCCTTTGCTACGCGCCGAAACGCAAAGCGTTTTATTGAGGTGTTGAAACCCGAGATGGCGATTTTCGTCAAGTATGAGTTCTGGCCGGCATACCTCAAGGAACTGAAGAAACGCAGTATTCCGACCTATAGCATCTCCTCTATCTTCCGTCCTACGCAGCGGTTCTTCCACTGGTACGGTAAGGCATCGTTGCATTTACTGCATTGCTTTACCCATCTCTTCGTGCAAGACGAGGCATCGCGTCGTCTGTTGGCGGAGCATGGCGTGCAGGACTGCTCTGTAGCCGGTGACACCCGTTTTGACCGCGTTGGCGAGATCTTATCACATGGTCTGGACGCCAATGACCCGCGTTTGATGCCTATAGAGGACTTCACGCAAAACTGTCAGCGCGTGCTCATCGCCGGTAGTACATGGCCCGAGGACGAAGAACTGCTCGCGCAATATATGGAGCATGCGGAACTGACTGACACGAAGCTCATCCTCGTGCCGCACGAGATTGACGAGAAACATTTGCATTATATCTTCCAGCGTTTCCAAGGACGTTTTGTGCGCTACAGCCGTGCCACTTCCACCAGTCTCATCCATGCAAAAGTGTTAGTAATGGATACGATGGGCCTGCTCTCATCCGTCTATCGCTTCGGCCAGACTGCCTATATTGGCGGCGGATTCGGAGCAGGTATTCATAATACGATAGAAGCAGCCGTGTACGGCATGCCGGTGGTCTTCGGTCCACGTTACCACCATTTCCGTGAGGCGCAGGGACTGATTGATGCCAATGCGGCACGGAGTATCAAGAACTATAAAGAATTGGAAGAAGCACTGGATACAGCGCTTGATAACTACGAGATGATTGGCGCCAAAGCCGCAGCGTATGTGCATGACGAGACCGGCGCCACGGAGAAAATTTACAAACAGATTTTTAGTTGAAAGTTTATAGATAATGGCACAAAAACCAAGCATACCTAAAGGCACGCGGGACTTCGGACAAGTCGAAATGGCGCGCCGCAATTATATCTTTGATACTATCAAAGGGGTGTTCGCCTTGTACGGTTTCCAGCAGATTGAGACACCGGCGATGGAGAACCTCTCTACCCTGATGGGCAAGTACGGCGAGGAGGGCGACAAACTGCTCTTCCGTATTCAGAATAGTGGTGAGAAAGCCGCATTGGCGCCGGAGAAAGGTCTGCGTTACGATCTGACCGTACCTTTTGCGCGCTACGTGGTTCAGCACCGCGAGGAACTCTCTTTCCCCTTCAAGCGCTTTCAGATACAACCTGTCTGGCGTGCGGACCGTCCGCAGAAAGGCCGTTACCGCGAGTTCTACCAATGTGATGTAGATGTTATCGGCTCGGACAGCCTGCTCGGCGAATTGGAACTGATACAGATCGTAGAAGAAGTCTATCGCCGTTTGGGTATTAACGTATGCCTGCATATCAATAATCGCAAGATCCTGGCCGGCATTGCCGAAGTTATTGGAGAACCGGATAAGATCATTGACATTACTGTAGCTATTGACAAACTCGATAAGATTGGTGTGGATGCCGTTAATGCCGAGCTGGCAGAACGCGGTCTCTCGAACGAAGCCGTACAGGCACTCCAGCCTATTCTTAATCTGAGCGGCACCACGGCCGAGAAACTGACTGCCCTCCGTACTATACTCGCAAACAGCGAGATAGGTTTGAAGGGTGTCGAGGAGATGGGAGAGGTGTTCCGTCTCATTGAATCCACTGGCGTGCAACTGAATATCGAACTTGACTTATGCCTCGCCCGCGGACTTAACTACTACACCGGTGCCATATTCGAAGTAAAGGCACTGGATGCACAAATAGGCTCGATTACCGGCGGTGGTCGCTATGACAACCTGACCGGCATCTTCGGCCTGCCCGGCGTATCGGGCGTCGGTATCTCGTTCGGCGCGGACCGTATCTATGATGTATTGGCGGAACTGGATCTCTTCCCGAAGGAACTGCAATCGACTACGCAAATACTCTTCGCTACGTTTGGCGCAAGGGAATTGAACTATGCGCTGCTGTGGGCTAAAGCGCTACGCGCCAAGGGTGTAGCCGTAGAGGTATATCCGGAACCCACCAAAATGAAGAAGCAGATGGGTTATGCGGACGCCAAGCAGATTCCGTACGTAGCCATTGTAGGCGGTGATGAGATGGCGCAGAACAAAGTCATGCTCAAGAATATGACCACGGGCGAACAGAACTTAGTAACATTAGAAGACTTATGCCGAATACTGTAGAACAATTTGACAGAGTAACGGCCAAATGCCGTACGATTTTTGTGGATAAGATGCAAGACTACGGACCGTCTTGGCGCATCTTCCGTCTGCATGGTATCACTGACCAGCTCTATATCAAGGCATGTAACATACGCCAGCGTCAAGAGACCGGCGTCAGTCTGGTGGGCGATGATATAGAAGGAAACCTGCGGGCGATCGTCAACTACGGCATCACAGCCATCATCCAATCGCGCATGGGTTACGCGGACGCAGTTGATATGAGTAACGAAGAGGCTGCTAAGCAATATGATGCAGTACTGAACGAAGCCAAAGAACTGATGGTGCGTAAGAACCATGACTATGGCGAAGCATGGCGTGAAATGAGTAAGAAAGGTATCGTTGATATGATATTAGCCAAGATCATCCGCATCAAGACCATCCTTGAGCACGACGGCAAGACTATTGCCTCCGAAGGAGTGGAAGGCAATTATTTCGATATCATCAACTACGCCATATTTGATTTGATTCACTATACAGAAAACTAAACACCAATGACCAATTACCAATTACAAACCGCTAAACATATTACCGGCTCTATCGCTCGGACGGTGTTGGGACTCACCTTCATCTTCTCGGGTTTTGTAAAAGCTGTGGACCCGCTGGGCACGGTGTATAAGATAGAAGACTACTTGAAGGCTTTCGGTGGGTTCTTTACGGACTTGTTACCGCTGGCCGGAACTGCCGCTGTATGTCTTATTCTCGTCGAATGGCTGCTCGGATGGGCTATGCTGCTTAACGTACGCACCAACTGGACGAGTTGGATCAGCCTGCTCTTCTACCTCGTCATGACACCACTCACGCTGTGGATTGCGTTGACCAATCCGGTGACCGACTGCGGCTGTTTCGGTGATGCCTTGGTGCTGACGAACTGGCAGACATTCTGGAAGAATATCATCTTATTGACCCTCGTCATTGTGCTGCTTGTATGCCGTAAAGCTATCCCGCAACTCTTCAGCTGGTGGATGGAGATAGTGCTTGCCGTATTGGCTCTCATCTCCGGCGGATTAATCATGCTGTATAGCTATAACCACTTACCGCCGATGGATTTCCGTCCTTATAAGATAGGTAATCACATACCTACCCTCATGGAGATTCCCGAGGATGCGGAGCAAGACGAATATGCCATCACTCTTATCTATGCCAAGGATGGCGTAGAGCAAGAGTTCACGCTTGAGAACTACCCGAAGGGCGATCCGGAGTGGACCTTTATTGACCAGAAGTCGGTGCTCATCAAGAAAGGCTATGAAGCGCCAATACACGACTTCGAGATCCTCACCATGGAATACGAAGACATCACCTATGATATCTTGGAGTCCGAGACACCGGTGACACTCGTTACGATGTATGATCTGCATAAGACCGACCGCAAGCAGGCTGCCAAACTGCGTGATCTATATAACGAATGTTGGGAGCGTGGTGAGCAGTGCTATTTCCTGACCGGCTCGGGAGAGGATGATATCTATGCTTTTGCGGAAGAGACCGGATGGACAACAGAAGAGGCAGAGACAATCTTCTGCACCATTGACCCCGTGACGCTCAAGACGATTGTGCGCGCCAACCCGGGTGTGTTCGTAGTACAAGACGGAACAATCATTGACAAATATAATCTCAAAGACAAACAATAATCAAAAACAAAAAACAACAATGAGAAAAACACTTTTAGGTTTATTCCTACTGTTGGCAACAGCCGTGATGGCCGGCCAACGGACGCCTGAACAGGCTGCAGAGATTGCAGCTCAGTTCACCAATGCACAGCCTCAGCTGCGTCGTTTGCATGCGACCCCGCGTAAAGCCTCAGCAATGCGATTGGTGCACAAAGCGCTGCAGAACAACTCGCAAGAGGCAGCATTCTATGTCTTCAACCAAGAGAACAACAATGGTTTTGTCGTCGTTTCTGCAGATGACCGTACCGCAGAAGAGGTGCTCATGTATAGTGACAAAGGTTCTTTCAACCCACAGAAAGTCAATCCTAATTTCCAATGGTGGTTAGACCGCTTTGCGGAGGAAATCACCGTACTGCAGACCATGGACGACAGCGAGTTTATCCATGGACCGGCAGCTCGGAAGGCTGCGCAAGTAGACGCTATTGCTCCGCTACTCAAGAACTCAAATGGTCAAGAGATAGCATGGTACCAAGAAGCGCCGTACTACAACCTCTGTCCGATGGACCAGCGTGACACCACGCGCTGCCTGACGGGTTGTGTCGCTACCGCAGCTTCGATGATTATGTACAAATGGCGCTGGCCGGTCAAGGGTACGGGTTCCAGTTCGTACACTTGGTACAATTGCAAGGATGACAACTGCAACAAGTATTGGACAAAGACACTCTCAGCCAATTACGGCGAGACCACCTATGATTGGGACAACATGCTGCCTACCTATTACGGCAAATCGTACACTACCGCTCAAGCCAATGCCGTTGCCACACTGATGTATCATGCCGGTGTAGCCAGCGAGATGCAGTATGGCGGCGACGACAACAATGGTTCGGGCGCACTGACCGACAATATGGCCTACGGCCTGATTACCTATTTCGGTTATAAGATTAACAAGTTTATCTCCATGTATGCGAAGGACGAATACTATTACTATGGAGGCGATACACCAGCAGGTGTAACTGGTGAGTTCAGTGTCACTACAGCCAAGATAACCGAGTACTTCAATGCCGACCTCGAGGCCGGACGTCCGATTATCATGGGTGGTGAAGATAGTAACATGGGAGGACATGAGTTCGTTTGCGACGGACGCGATGCGAGCGGCAGATTCCACATTAACTGGGGTTGGGAAGGTGACGGTAACTGCTATACGGCTTTGACGACTCTTAAGCCGAACGGCTCAACCTATAGATTCAATAGCGGTCTGGATGCTATCATCGGTCTGGAACCGAATAAGCCATCTGAGGCTGTTGAAAACACCGTAGTAGAAGCAGTAGCAACGAAAATACTGGAGAACGGCCAAGTCGTTATCCTGCGTGAAGACGCGAAATATAATGTATTAGGACAACACATTCAATAATCCATAAAAACACACAAATTATGAAGAAAATATTCTTGGGCCTTGTAGCCCTGATGGTGTCGGTGACACTAATGGCAGAGCGTGTATCCGTTGAAGATGCTACGCTCGTAGCTAACCATTTCATGAATTCTGCGGCTACCTCATCGCTGAAGAAAGCAACGCCGGCTAAACGCATGGTGCATAAAGCTGTAGCGGAGGAGAACTTATATTACATTTACCAGAATGCAGATGGCGAAGGATGGGTTATCGTTGCTGCTGACGATGCCGTAATGCCTATTCTGGCTTATTCCGAGACCGGTACATTCCGTACGGATAACATGCCGGTTAACATTCGCAAATGGATGGGCAAGTACAATAACTTCATCCGGAAGATTGAGGATGACGGTGTTGCAGCAAGCGCTGAGACCCAAGCCGAATGGAAAGCCCTGCGCAAC
>JAFWAK010000087.1 GCA_017507715.1 Paludibacteraceae bacterium
ATGGCGCCATCGGCACAAAATCCACTCCGTCCGTTTTGGTGACAGCTGGCGTCTCCCGCTCAGGGTCAATACCGAACACCCGCTCAACCAATAAACCGTAGGTACAGAAACCTACAACTAAAAGTACTAATGCAATTATGAACGTTATCATGTCACAACAATTTTGCGACTGCAAAATTACAAAAAAAAAAGCACATATGCAAGTTTTTGCACTTTTTTTTGCAAGGTGACATAAAATTCTGCACTTATAGAAAGTCAGAAATTGATAAAACCAAGGATTCGAAAATTGCCGAAGGCAATAATCGACAAAGCGAAGTGGCGGAGAACCCGGACTGAACTGCGGAGAGAAGGCCGTATGCCTTCTAAAAGAAAGAAGGATACCTTGCGGTATCCTCTTCTTTTAAGTGGGCGTTTACGGATTCGAACCGCAGACCCTCTGCTTGTAAGGCAGATGCTCTAAACCAGCTGAGCTAAACGCCCTCATTTCAAAAGCGGGTGCAAAAGTACTGCTTTTTTTTTACATGTGCAAATTTTTTGAGCAAAAAAATGCATTTTAGGGTCATTTTTTTGCAAAAATGCGGTAATTATACCAATTTTGACCCTCGTAACGATGCAAAACGGCGTAGCAGAGTAGGGTGATAAGTGTTCCTACTAATGCGCCGGCAAACACATCGAGTGCAAAATGCTGGCAAAGATAGATGCGACTGTATCCGCCAAGTGCAGCAAGCACGACGAGTATGGCTTGCAACGTAGAGGAAAGTGCAAGACTGAAACGGGATAGTCTCTTTGTAGCTACGATGCTGAGCACGAACGCAAGGGCAAAGAAACTGGTTGTATGTCCAGAAGGAAAGGAATAGATAGCATGTACATCCACGCCTTCTACCAGCGGCAGTTGCACGTCCGGCATGTGTTCGCCAAACCAAGTAAGAGGACGAGGTGCTACCACGATATGCTTGACTACTTGCGTGAAAAGTGCCGAAAGCAGCATAGCTGCGGAGGCGAATACACCATCACCGATGCGACCGAAAAGCAGCAAAGCCACGCATATCACATACGGAAACCACTCGGCCACGTGGGTATAATACCTATAAAATATATCGCGCGCGGGCGTGTGATACTCATTGAGGAGCAGATGTAACTCGCCTTTGGGGATATAGAGAAGCGCTAAGCCCAATACTCCGAGGAGTATCAGGCTTAGTGCGATAAAAACTGCGTTGTTTCTAATGAGTTGCTTCATTATTGAACGCGTTGACCGTAGATATTAAAGGTCTGTTCACCCTTGCGGATGATGATCTGACGGTTGATGAGATGCTTGGTGGCCGGTGGCGCCTGTTGCGTCTCAATCGGCAGATCTATTGTTTCGATGGTCTGCGAGCAAGACGGCAACGTCATTCCGTTCTTGTCTGTCAGAACAACGAAATATACATCTCCCAGCGTGAACGGAGCCTCGGTATGGTAAACCGACTCGGTTGCTCCCTGGATGGCTTCTCCGTTGCGATACCATTGGTAACCAACAAACTCGTAGCCACCGTTGTTCGCCTTATTATAAACGGCCAGTACATTATTGAATTTGTACTTGAAGATATTACTCGGATAGAATACGGCGAGGTCAATCGGGAATTCGAGCAATTGATCGCAGACCGTATCTTGTACGGTAATACGGCTCTGGTAGTATCCAGGCTTGAGCTCATTTGTCGGGAGGGATATAGAACCGTTCTTCGGCGTTACAATAACGTCCTTGCTTCCTATGATGAAGTGGGTCTCTCCGATATTACCCTTGACGTAGTTATATTGCAGGTCAAAATAATCGCCCGGACAGATATGTTGCGCATCTTTATTATTCGGGATATTCATATCCAGACAGGAGACGATCGTCAGACGGCAGGTGACAACGGAGTCACATTTCTGTGCGTTCTTGCGGTCTGCTATCCAAGTAACCTCTTGATACGGGTCTGTGTACCAGCGGCCATTTAGCTCATAGCCATCCCGTGCTGTGAGATCATAGCTGTAACTGGACTCACGACCGAACTCATAACCGGTAATGACTACCGAATCACAGTCGTATGTGACAGTATTCAATACAAACATTGGACCGTCGTAGTCTTCAGCTACACAATCGTATTTTTGATGACGAATGGTGTCCGGACGTACAACTCGGAAGGAGAACTGTACAGAGCCTAAGAACTTATTGTCTTCGGTTGTACAAACCTGATGACCGTAGAGGTCGGCACGTACGTCGTACCACCCCGGCACGGTATATTTATGGTTAACTTGCGGGACAGAGTTATAGTCGGTGATACCATCGCCGAAGTTCCAGTCCACGCGTGTTATCTCATCGGTTCCGACAGCAGCATTGAACTCCAAATCTGTTCCTATACAGAAGCGGCTGTCGCTGATATAACCGTTGGTAAAGGTCTCTCCGTTGACGTTGACACCCTGTTCTACCGCTGCCGAACCGGCAGAGTAGGCGTAGGATTCATCTTCACCATTACCGTACACAGTAGCAATAAATCCTTTGGCGTTCTCCAGACGGAAGACGCTGTAGTCTTTCGTGGTGCTGGTTCCAATTTTTGCCCGCGCATAGGAGTAGGTCGGATTACCGGGGACAGGCTGCCAGTTTAGCAGGCTGGTCTTGTCCAAGGTCGTTGCTCCTTTGAGAGCGGTTAATTTGGTGTTCTGGCATGTGGCTGTTTCAGTCACCACATTAAGGAAGTGATCCGTAGTCTTAGTGGTATAGCAGGTACCGAAAGTAATCTTACCGATTTTCTGCTGGATAGGCGATACCCAGACAGACGACGGGTCGCCTTGACCACTGACAATCTCATCGCCGTTTTTGCCTTTGTATGAGTTACCGGTGTCGTAGTTATATACAGCGCAGGGACAGCTGGTCTCGATATATGCGACATCTTGAGTTACAACGAGATCTATGGGGCTTTCTCCGGACTTGTTTCCATTGGGATCGTTGGCGGCCTGAAGCATGATATAATAGGTCTCTCCTTCATTGATATATGCCTGCGTGTAACCATCGACTTTAATCTCCGTGCCGCGCTGTGTGGCCGTGATACCGATGAGGTTACCGTTCTTTTCCAAGGAGCGAGTGACGATAAACTGGGTGCCCCAATAATCCACGGGCATGGATTGCTCGAACAGGCAGTCGCGTGCCGCTATGCCGGTAGGTACGTTGGTAATAGGCACACCGCAATAGACGGCGACTTTCTTGCCATTCTTAGCCTGAATATGGGTACCAGCCAAGCGCTCGCCTTTCGTGGTGACCATATAATAGGTCTGACCTTGGTTAAGCGTGATGGTGTATAGCTGTCCGCTTAAGTGACCATCGAAGGTATCGCCGTTCGGGATAATCTCTACGGTGGTGTTATCTTCGGTTCCGAGGATGGTCGTTAGACCAACGGCATCATTGAAGTTAGACTTCACCTTAGACCAGTAGTCTTGCGTGTAATACTCGCTACCCAGGGCAGTGAGTGGCAGGATATTACTGGCGTCCATGGAGTGGAGGGAACTGAGGATGACATATACCGAGATGTTCTCCGTAGCGGTGATATGCAAGCCGTACATGTTCTTCTGTCCTGCCAAGGTGGAGACATTATTGGCATTGTTCATGGCCGTAGGATACCATAGGGAGGCGTCCATCGGTACTTTAACCGGACCGAGGTTGGGGTTGGTCTGGCTGGTAGTACCATTACCAAACTCACTCCATGAACCGGCTGCCAGTTGCTGGGTGATGTTGATGGCATTGCCCACACCACCGGTGATAGTTACGGTACATGCTTTTTCCGCGGAGATGGCGATGTAGGGAGTAGGTGTCGCTTTATCGGGCGAACAGACGAGGGTAGAAGATACCCAGAATTCCTTGCCTTGCGTGGATGCCTGGCCCCAGACGGGGAGGGTGGAGCATGTGAACAATGCAATAAGCAATAATGATTTAAGTTGCTTTTTCATATGATTGATAATATATTCTTCTATTGTTCTGATTGTAAGGTTCTTGTAGGGTTCTCGGGAGATGGTCCCGTGATGGTCCTGTTCTAAATCGTATATTTGCCTTACAGTATCTCAATCTCAACACGTCTGTTATTCTGACGGCCTTCTTCAGTGTCGTTCGTGTCAATTGGTTGTGTCTCACCGCGTCCTTCTGCCTGGAGACGGTCGGCACTGATACCACGCTCAATGAGGTCAGCCATGACGGCATTAGCACGACCGTCAGACAGTTTCTGGTTAGCCTCGTCTTTACCTACGCTATCGGTGTGGCCGACAATCTTAATACGTACCTGCGGGTTGCGAGCGAGGTACATATAGAGGTCGTTGAGTGCTTGCTCCGAACGCGCGAGGATACGGGTCTTGTTCGTCGCGAAATGCAGGTTCTTGACGATGAAGACCTCACCCTTCTTAACCGGCGTTAACTGAATATTGAGCGAGTCGCCGATGTTGGCAATCGCCATGTCAAGCGTGTCGTAACCCATCTGTGCGATATGGAGACTGTAACGCGGACCTTCTTCCAGACGCTGACGTGTGGTACCGGTCGTCGAGTCGGTAGCAAGGCTGTAAGCCGGTTCTTCTGCACCGCTCTTGCGAATGACAACCGTTGCCGGAACTGCAAGACCTGTCTCTTTGTTAGTTACACGAACGCGGAGAATCGGACACGGACGCATGGCGATGGTGACATATTCGGTACTACCCACTTTCTCAATCTCAAAGACTTGCTCGGTGTCGTAGAAGCCGTCTGCCTTAGCCGTCGCGGTGAAGGAACCAACGGCATGTTTCTGGCGGAAGCCCTTGGCGCTAATCTGTTTCTCGCGCATAGCAATCTTTCCACTCTCGGTACCGCGCGTCTCAACGAAGGCTTTGTCAATCGGCTCGTTAGTCACAGCGTTCACTACGCTATAGATGGCGTAGGAAGAGGGCGGTGGAACAGGACGGGCTTTCTTGCCAGGCACTTCAAACTGAATAGCAAACTTGGCACCTACGAAGAGGTTGTTGAGTTTTGTATTGCCGTTCATGGCCAGCATGGTGTTAGTCTTTTGTACTTCGGTATTGGAAGCCTCGAATTCTACCGGCAGCGCGGCCGGTGTGTTATTGGTGTTGAGTACACCGTATTCCGCGAAGAGAGCTACGCGATAGTGGATATGCTCACGACCGAAAGGCAGACGTTGACCCGGTTTTACTTTGGCTTTCTTGGCCTTCGGGTCCGGTTGTTTCTGTAACCACTCATCGAGGTCCAGACCAATCTCGGCGGCAACGCTGACGTCTGGTTGCTTGAAGGCCATCTTGGTGTTGGTCGTTCCGTTCAAGTCATAGATACCCATGCCATAAGGCTCGAGGAAAGCCGGGTCA
>JAFWAK010000088.1 GCA_017507715.1 Paludibacteraceae bacterium
ACCTACCTCGCCGTGATCCCCGCAGATGGTACTCACGGTGAGTCAGGCGAATACGAGGTAAGTATTCTCAAATCCGTGGAAGAAGACGGTGAGCCGATCCTTTGCGCCATTGAGGACGCTCAGGAGCTTGAGACTGTGTACGAAAAAATCATGGATCTTCTCTATGAGGAGTCCGACGAAGAGGACTGAGTAAATACCCTGCTTGGTGCGTGATGTGTCTGTTTGGACCCACATCATATATTTGGGATGTTAGACTTCCCTGCCTGATTGCAGACCTCCCGCCTGCGCTTTGACGACAGGTGGACGTTGGGAGCAGCTAAAGCAGAGAGCGGCAACCCACCTGCCATTGCGTGCAGGTCATAACCGGATGCACACGGCCAAAGCGGGGCTTTGTCCGGGGAGATTTCTCCCCGGATTTTTCATTTTTCAGGCAACATAGTTTGTAAACTTTTATTTTTTCCATCATTTCCGCAGAATATCCCCTTGCAAACAACTGCGAAATAGGTTATAATAGTCGGGTCTATGCGAAACTTCGCATGGTTTTACCAATCGGACTATGAGAGGAATTGATTACATGAGCGCATCCAGTAAGAAAAAGCTCCGCAAGGAGCAGAATGCTGCCGTGCTGACTGAGAAGCAGCAGCAGGCACAGAAAGACGCAAAGAAATTAAAGGTTCAGACCGGTATCTTTGTGGCTGTTATCTCCGTCGTTCTGGCAGTTGCCATCGTCGGTCTGTCTATTGCCGCATTCAATAACAGCGGTATCGTTGAGCGCATGACCGATGCTCTGACCGTCGGCGAGCACACTCTGACTGCCGCCGAATTGAGTTACTTCTATATGGACACCATTGCTAATAAATATCAGGAGTGGTACGACCAGTTTGGCGACAGTACAAGTATGTATCTGCTGTATCTGTATGGGCTGGATTTGAACGCACCTCTGGATACCCAGTACTACGATAAGGATAACAACATCACCTACGCGGATTACTTTGCCGAGTTGGCCGTTGAAGCTGCCGTAACGGATTACACCATTTACGATCTGGCTGTTTCCCGCACCAAAGACAATCCGCTTTTTCGAGACGCGTATATCAAAATGCTACAATGGTCAGATGCCTTCCCCGCAGAAATAATCTGTGAGGTATTATGCCCTCGGTTCTATTACTTCGACTCCATCTATTTCAACGATGCTATTCGCCGCAACTTACCAACTCTATATAATGATTTCTTTGACGACGAGTGGTACCAATGGACTCGCGAACACAAAGAAGAAATCATCAGTACCCTGCCTTAATCGACAAAAATGCAGTAATAATCGTTCGAAGTAAAGAAAATCACACTATTTTTCTATGAAAAATTTGCATATGTCATTTTTTTTTATTACCTTTGCAGCGATTTTCCGCGCAAAGGCAAAATCAAATCGTAAATAGTAAATTATAAATTATAAATATATCTATGAATCTTTCTGAATTAACTGACAAAATCTACGCGGAGGGCGTAGAGAAAGGCAATGCCGAAGCACAACAGATCGTGGAGAAGGCAAATGCCAAAGCTGCTGAGATTATCGCAGAAGCAGAGAAGAAAGCTGCCGGCATCGTTGCCGATGCGCAGAGCAAGTCTGCCGACTTGGACAAGAAGACCCGTGCAGAACTCAAGCTGTACGCCGAGCAGAGCGTCAATGCCGTGAAGACGGAGATCACGAACCTGCTGGCCGATAAGATTGCTGCGGACAGCGTGAAGGCCGCTACGACCGACGCTAAGTTCATGCAGGGCCTCATCGCCAAACTGGCGGAGCAGATGGCCAAGGACGGCGAGGTGCTCATCGAGACCAAGGATGCCGAGGCACTCAAGAAATACTTTGCTGCCAACGCCAAAGGCCTGCTCGACAAGGGTGTGAAGATTGCCGAGGTAAAAGGCATCAAGACCGACTTCACCATTCAGCCGGCCAAGGGCGGTTACAAACTCGCTTTCGGTGACGCTGAGTTCATCGCTTACTTCAAGGAGATGCTTCGTCCGCAGTTGGTTGAGGAGTTATTTTGATAGATAAGAAAAAAAACAACTCAATGACTTACGAATATCTATTAGCAGGATTGCCGGAACTGAAAGCGGGTTCTGATGCGCCCATCAACCTCGAGAAACTCGATGAGTTGCTTGATGAACAGTTGAGCGCGTCGGACAAAGTGCTGCTGGACTTGCTTCGCGTGCCCATCGATGCGGAGACGCTGGAGAACGGTCTGAAGGCCAAGAACCGCTTCGTGCGTGCATGGTTTGCGTTCAACCAGGATATGAATAATGTGCTGGTGGCGCAGATATGCCGTAAGCACGGCTTTGACCCGAAGCAACAGATAGTAGGGGAGGGTGAGGTAGCCGAGCAGTTGCGCACCCATACCACGCAGAAAGACTTCGGCCTGAACGAACTGCCGGGCGATTACCAGTCGATCATCGCTCTCGCGCAGATAGAGGACCTCATGGCCCGCGAGAAAGCGATGGACGCCATCCGCTTCGAGTGGCTCCAAGAGCGCACGGAGTTCGACTTCTTCTCGCCCGAGATGGTCTTCGCATATTATCTGGAGGCCGTCATGCTCCATCGATGGAGTATATTGACTGTCGAGGAAGGCGAGAAGGTTTTCCGCCAGCTTGTTTCCGAAATGAAACAGGGCGTAAAACTTGATTGAAGATTTAAGATTGAAGATTTAAGATTTTAAGATATGACTACAGGAAAAGTTAAAGGAATCATTGCCAACTTGGTCACGGTCGCAGTGGACGGACCGGTTGCGCAAAACGAAATCTGTTACATTTACGTCGAAGCTACTAAACTGATGGCCGAGGTGATCAAGGTCATCGGCGCCAACGTGTATGCGCAGGTCTTCGAATCAACCCGTGGCCTGAAGGTGGGCAATAAAGTGGAGTTCACCGGTCACATGTTGGAAGTGACGCTCGGCCCGGGTCTGCTCAGCCGTAACTACGACGGTATGCAGAACGACCTCGACAAACTGACCGGCGTCTTCCTCAAACGCGGTGAGTATAACTTCCCGCTCGACACCGAGAAGAAATGGGCCTTCACGCCTCTCGCCAAAGTGGGCGACAAGGTGGAAGCGGCTTCATGGCTCGGCGAAGTGGATGAGAATCACCAGCCGCATAAGATTATGGTGCCCTTCGTATTTGAAGGGACCTACACCGTCAAGTCGATTGCCAAAGCCGGCGAGTACACCATTAACGAAGTGATGGCCGTGCTGACCGACGCCGAGGGTGTGGACCATGAGGTGACCATGACCCAGAAATGGCCGGTGAAGAAAGCCATTCTGGCGTACCGCGAGAAACCGCGGCCCTTCAAACTGCTCGAGACAGGCGTACGTACTATCGACACCGCTAACCCGCTGTGCGAGGGTGGTACGGGCTTCATCCCCGGTCCGTTCGGTACCGGTAAGACCGTGCTGCAGCATGCTATCTCCAAGCAGGCCGAGGCGGACATCGTGATCATCGCTGCCTGCGGTGAGCGTGCCAATGAGGTCGTTGAGACCTTCACCGAGTTCCCGGAACTGGATGACCCGCACACCGGCCGTAAGCTCATGGAGCGTACCATCATCATCGCCAACACGTCGAACATGCCGGTGGCTTCCCGTGAGGCCTCTGTCTATACATCCATGACCATCGCCGAGTACTA
>JAFWAK010000089.1 GCA_017507715.1 Paludibacteraceae bacterium
CCGAACAGATACCCGGTACAGACCGAGTTGATCACCGTGGACGACGAAGACATCATCAAAGAGGCAATCGAACTGGAGATGGGTCGTAACGGTCAGGTGTTCATCGTCAACAACCGCATCGAGATGCTGCCGCGTATCGAGCATAAGATCCATAAGTTGGTTCCGGAAGCGCGTATCATCACAGCGCACGGACAACTGCCGGCAGGCGAGATGGAAGAGCGATTGGAAGCGTTCATCAACTACGACTACGATATATTGCTATCGACCACAATCATCGAGTCGGGCGTGGACATCCCGAACGTGAACACGATACTTATCTTCGGTGCCAACCACTACGGTCTGGCGGACCTGCATCAGTTGCGCGGACGCGTGGGACGGTCGAACCGGAAAGCGTACTGCTATCTGATCGCGCCAGAGAAAGAACTGCTGACAGAAGATGCGAGAAGACGACTGGAGGCGCTGAGTACGTTTGCGGAATTGGGTGCAGGCTTCAATCTGGCGATGCAAGACCTGGACATCCGCGGCGCAGGAAACATGTTAGGCGCCGAGCAGTCAGGCTTCATTGCCGACTTGGGCTACGAGACGTATCAGCGGATACTGAACGAAGCCGTGGAGGAGTTGCGCGAGGAACTCGCGCTTAATGATGAAAATGGTGACGCTTCGCTTAATGATGCGAATGGTGCGAATGCTACACATCAATGGTGTGCTGACGCACAATTGGAGACGGATATCGCGGTGTGCTTCCCGACGGAATATATCGAGAATATCAGCGAACGAATCACACTGTACCGCGAACTGGACACGCTGCGAAGCGAAGAACAACTGTTAGATTTCCGCAAGAAACTCATCGACCGTTTCGGTGTGTTGCCGGAACCGGCAGAAGAGTTATTGGATGTAGTACGACTGCGCTGGCTGTGTTGCCGCTTAGGCGTGGAGAAGATACTACTCAAAGGCGAGCGGATGACCATGTATCTGGTACAACACAAAGACGCGTACTGGCAGTCGGAGATGTTCGGAAACATCGTTCAGTACGCCGTGACACGCCCCGAACGCTGCAGTCTGCACGAAGAGCGAGACAAGAAAGGCATACCGACCGGAAGGCGATATATAACGATAACAAACGTAAAAACAATAGCAGGAGCTATTCGCCTACTCTCAAAAATTGAGAGTGGCTCAATTGATAATTGACAATTGATAATTGATATATGAAATTTATTGGAATCATACCGGCACGCTTTGCGTCCACGCGTTTTCCCGGCAAGCCGTTGGCTGAGATTTGCGGCAAGACGGTCATCCGTCGTGTGTACGAACAGGCCTGCAAAGCCTTGGAGACCGTAGTGGTAGCCACGGATGACGAGCGGATATACGATGCCGTGGAGGCGTTCAGCGGTAAAGTTGTCATGACGCGTCCGGACCACAAGTGCGGCACCGACCGCTGTCTGGAGGCGTATACCGCCATTACGACACCGGCTTGGCGCGAACAGAACGACACGGACACCGTCATCATCAACATACAAGGTGACGAACCGTTCATCCAGCCCGAACAGATAGAAGCGCTCATGAAGTGCTTCGACAACGAGCAGACGCAGATAGCGACACTCGTACGGCCTTACACCGACAAGGACAGCAAGGCGGATCTGGAGAACGTGAACACGCCCAAAGTAGAATGGGACAAAACGACGGGCGAGGCGAAGATGTTCAGTCGTGAAGTGATTGCCTGTGCGGACGGTTCGCATTACCGTCATATCGGCATCTATGCGTACCGCGCAGACGTATTGGGACAGATAACGAAGTTACCTCAGTCGCCGCTGGAGATCAAAGAGCGGTTGGAACAGCTGCGTTGGCTGGAGAACGGCTATCGTATCTTCGTGGGCGTGACCGACACACAGACCATCGGCATCGATACGCCGGAGGACCTGGAGAAAGCAATCAATTGGTACAAGTATAACGGCTGACGCCGTAGTTGATAATTGATAGTTGAAAATTGAAAGTTTAACGATATTAACCTTTTAAAAACACAAAAACATTATGGCAAAAGAAAATTGTCCGACTCCGCACATTGGTGCGCAGTACGGTGAAATTGCGAAGACGATGATTATGGCGGGTGACCCGCTGCGTGCCAAACTGATGGCAGAGCGTTTCTTAGAGAACCCTGTTCAGGTGAACAACGTACGCGGCATGCTGGCCTTCACCGGCACGTACAAAGGCAAGAAAGTGACCGTTATGGGTCACGGAATGGGTATTCCGTCAATCGGTATCTACACCTACGAGCTCTTTAACTTCTACGACGTAGAGACGATCATCCGCGTGGGTTCGTGCGGTGCGCGTCAGATGTACGTGAACCTTGGTGACCTCGTGATCGCTCAAGGAAGCTGCACCGACAGCAACTGGGATGCACAATACAACCTGCCGGGCCACTACGCTCCGATAGCCGACTTCGAGTTGTGCCGCAAAGCTGTAGAGGCAGCCGAGAAAC
>JAFWAK010000090.1 GCA_017507715.1 Paludibacteraceae bacterium
GAGGTCAAACCACACATCTCCTTGTCCCAATCCGCCACTCATGACACTATCCCGCACGCGTTCCAGCACTTCTCCGGTACGACTCAGCAGATACGGATTGCCATGCGCATCCAGAACCGTCTGACCGGCTTGCAGCTGCGCAAGAATCTCCGGCGAGTCGATAACCTTATGCGTGAGGTTCGTATACGGATAGATACGATCCCACATCTGGGTCAACGGACCGAGAATCATAGCGGTATAAACGGTCTTGGCGCCAAACTCATTGCCAATCAGGATAAAAGCCAGCAAGAGGAGGAAGGCATTGATACCCATCACCCAATAAGAGAAGGTGTCCGGCGTGCCGCCAAAGAGCGTGTTGAGCACGATGGAGAGACCGGAAATAGAGCCCACGATAAGATGGCTCGGCATCAGGAAGTAATAGACGGCAATAGCGCCGACACTCATTCCGACTGTCATCATAATCAGTTCGCGCCAGAACTTAAGCGTTCTAACAGCCTCCCAAAAGGTTTTCAACAAGTCACTCCAATATGCGAGGGTGATATACTGTTTTAAGTGTTCCATCAATGGATTTATGATTTATGATTGCAAATTTATGATTTAAGATTTATGATTTTAGTCCTCTTTGACCAAGAGACGCGCCGTACGGCGGGTAGTCTGGCTCAGCATGATAGTCCGGCCGGCTTTCGCCTGCTCGAGGATCTGCGGCGTGGTACCACGAATGGTAAGCAGCGACAGATGGTCATTATAACTGACCTTGAAATGCTGCTGCAAAGCCTGTAAGGCTTCTTCCACGAAACGGGTGTTGTCCACGCAGACCGAGATAGTCACAGCGGAGGACTGGATGAGCGACACTTTGAGGCGATGCCGATGGATAATATCGAATATCTCACTGAGGCTCTCCTCGAGCACAAAGCCGAAATCCTTCGCCCGCATGGTAATGAGAATCTGATTCTTCCGCCATATATACACCGGTATATTGATCGGCCCTATTCCATCTTCCGCGATACGCGAACCGGCGGCATTCGGGTCGCCGAAGGGCTTTACAAATAACGGGATACGCTTATTCTCAAGCGGTTTGATGGTTTTCGGGTGAATGATCTGTGCCCCTGAGTAACTGAGTTCGACGGCGTCCTGATAACGAAGAGACGGGATAAGCACCGTGTTGGGTTCGATACGCGGGTCGGCATTGAGAATACCCGGAACATCCTTCCAGATAGTCACCGACTCGGCATCCAGGTAGTTACCCAGAAGAGCTGCGGTATAGTCGGAACCTTCCCGACCAAGCGTCGTACGCTGACCGTCTGCCGTACCGCCAATGAAGCCTTGCGTGACAACAATATTCGGCCGATTGACTCTCTCCCACCCTGCACGGATGGTAGCACGACTGGCTTCATCATTGACACGCGCTTCACGCCACGTGTCGTCCGTACGCAGGAGTTTCGGCATATTCCACCACTCGACGGACAGGCCCTGCTTGAGCAGATAGACCGCGATAATCTGTGTGGACAGCAGTTCGCCCATCGAGACCACCTGGTCATAGTTCTCGTCATAGGATTTCGTCGGGTCGTAGGGAATCTCACCTTGCAGACGGATGTCTGAGCCGGGTTGCAGACCCAGTTCCTTCATGATAGCCACATGGAAATCGATGATATCGACCCATTGGGTCAGGGCTTTCTCTTCCTCGTCATGTGCCAGAAACTCTACGACACGTTCGAGGGCATTGGTCGTCTTACCCATCGCAGAAACAACGACCATTAATGATTGGTCATTGGTTATTGCTGATTGGTCATTGATAGCCAATCGCACAATCTGCTCGAGGTTTCGAACGCCTGCTGCGTCCTTTACCGATGCGCCACCGAACTTATAGACTTTCATGAGGGGTTACGGGTTACCGGTTATGGGGGTTAGAGATTGGCCATGCGGATGGCGGTATAAGCGCCTTCGATGCCTTTATTGCCGAGTTTACCGCCACAACGGTCCATTGCCTGCTGCTTATTCAGCGTAGTCAGGACAGAGAAGATAACGGGCACTTTGCCTTGCGCATTGAGAATGGCTACGCCTTGCGTCACAGACTGGCATACATAGTCAAAATGCGGTGTGTCCCCCTGGATGACACAGCCTATAACGATCACTGCATCCACGCGTTCTTCTTTGGTGATACGCGCTGCGCCATAGGTCAGCTCGACCGTTCCGGGCACATGGAGTACATCGATATTGTCCTTGGGAACACCATGTTTGATGAAGGTATCGATAGCACCTTGCGCCATGGCATAGGTGATTTCGCTATTCCAGTCGGCTACTACAATTGCATAGCGCTGACGTCCGAGAACATCAGCGCTAGGCAGTTGATCAGCATTATATTTCGACAAATCTGTCGTCATATTACTCAGCGATAGCGATGTATTTATCAATATCCTGAGCCTCTGCAGAATCCGGATAGTCGGCCTTGATAGCCTTGAAAGCCTTGAGAGCCTTGCCGTTCTGACCTTCGTGGAGGTAAACCAGACCGGCTTTCTTGAGGCTCATCGGAGCGATGATATCATTGCCCGACTCAGCAGCCGACTCAAAAGCCTTGGCAGCCTTGCCGTACTCGCCCAGTTCTACATACGCATCACCGAGCAGTTGCTTAGCTGCCGGATCTACATTGAGGTCGTCTGCATCGAATTTCTTCAGATACTTGGCAGCCTCTTCATACTCGCCCTTCTCGAAATAGCAAATACCTGCATAGAGCGCAGCGAGTTTACCCTCCTGATAGAAACTGTACTCATCTGCGATAGCCTCGAAACCGATGCATTCTGCATCATCACCATTGATGGCCTTCTCAAAGTCGCCGGCCATGAAATAAACGACGGCCTTTGCGTTCTCATTGCTTGCCTCCAATGCTTTGGGCTTAATCACATAGTTGTTAATCGCGATGATTGCAACCGCTACGACAGCGATACCGCAAACAATCCAGCTGATGAGGTTCGAGTTATCCTCAATCCATTTACCTGCGCCGCTGAGCGCCTCATTCACTTCTTGCAATTGTTCGTCCTGTTTAACGAACTCTTCTTTCTTTTTTGCCATTTTTATTGTGTTGTTTTATTGTTTACTAACGAAAAAGCGTGCAAATTTACTACAATTTTTTGACATACGCAAGAGCGCGCGCGTTTTTTTAAGCAAAATCCACAAAAAAAAGAGCCCCGAAGGGCTCTGATTAACGGCGATGGAATTTCTTACCATGTTTTTGATGCTTAGCAAACTTACCAAATTGTGCGTCGCGGAAACGGGCTTCCCGGAATCGTTTTTCGTTGAACTTGGCCTCGCGGAATTTCATCTCCATAAATCGTGCTTCTCTGCAGCGGGGACAATCGCATTTGCAGAACTTTATCTCTTTGCGGAACTCCGCTTTGCGACATTTCTCGAACTTGCCTTTACGGCCTTGTGCACTCGCGCTCATCGAAGCGCTCGTCAATGCGGCAACTAACAGTGCCATCGTTAACATCCTTGCTTTCATAACTGTTTGATTTTTAGGGGTTAATGATTCGTTTTAACCGCGACTCATCTCGCAGTTACAAGGTCTGTTACAAGAACCGTGCCAAACTCAACAGGCACAAAAAAAGCGTCCGCATAACTTTTGCTCGAGAAAACTTCCTCTGAATAGGATTTGAGGCCTGCTTTTTCCTCTGTAATCCGACCACCTCATCGCTATCGCTTTCGCGGGTCACGGCGTAGAGTATCGGCACGCCATTAGTGAAGCATTTGCACTCGGTTAGTTGTTATTTGTTGAGTTTTCCGGTTCCTATGCGTTATGCGGAACGCCAAACTATTTAGTATCTATGCCAACCAAGGGTTAGCACGATTCTATGGGTATCTGCATTGATATCAATCGGTTGCGCTGTCTCATAAGCATACATCTGCAGTCGTTGCCAGCGGTATTGGTATGCCAATTGCGCGATGAACAGTTGTCCGCGGTAACCAATAGCGCCACTGACGTACTGGGTAGATGTCGGACGTAGCGTATGGGTATCCTGACGATCAAACGCGGGATCTATCCCAAGCACACTATATGTCTTGGAGAACGTGGATTCATAGCAGTAACCGGCATTGATATACAATCCCGGCACAGGCACCACTTCGAGACCTGCGCGCAAAGTATGGAGGTCGTCCGTAAACGAAGCATGGCTGTAATCGTACTGAAATGAGAGCATGCCATAGTATCCGACCTGCAGCACAGCGCTAAAGCTGGCACGCAGCGGCGCATGATAATCCTTCCATTCTTCATAAGTATTGCGACGCGAACCATAACGGAGAGAATCGGTCTGAGCAGACATCTCACCTGAGGTAGAACAACGAACGGTATTGGCAGTAGGCGTAAGAATAGACGCTCCCAAACGCACCCATTTGCACGGACGATAGATCAGACCGAATGAACCACCTACTCCAAAGCCGCTCAATAAGAGCGAGTTCTGGTTCTCAAGGTCGTAGGACTTGCCGTCCGTATTCCTCTGCGAGAACAGCTCATAATAGTCCACATCGGCTGCATAACGATACGAGAACATGCGCAGACCTGCACCTATGTACAGGCGATGGGAGATATTCATAGCCCAATCAATGCTGTACTGATTGACATAACCCGATTCGCGCAAGTGAAAATCACTATAGATATTGTAATCGGATGTAGGATATTTTATCCCAAGGTCGATAGCCGCCGAGCCCAAAAACTCGCCC
>JAFWAK010000091.1 GCA_017507715.1 Paludibacteraceae bacterium
AGTAGATTTTCACATCTGCCCGGTAGTCTTTATCTACAAAATACCACTTACCCTCATTACCTTTGGCCTGATAGTCATGGTCTTCCACGTACACCAATAAATCCGCCTGATACTCATGATCCACTACATAGACCTTCACATCTGCCTGATATTCTTTCTCGGTCGAATAGACCTTCTGCGCGTACATACCTGCTGAGGCTGCCAGCGCCGCAACTAAAACCAGTAAAAATCGTTTCATAGCGCTTCCTTTTTCCCTTTCTTACACAATAATTATGCCAAATATTCATAAAAATCAAGCAGATATTTGCATATATGAAAAAAAACAACTATTTTTGCACTCGAAATCAGGGAGAAGAACTAGACCATAACTAGACCATAACTATATGATATCTAGACCATAACTGTCTGGGACCACCTCTGAAGAAGCATTTTTAAAAGTCTTTTAAAAGTATATATATACATAGTATATATATAGAATTAGTTAATAGAAACTGCAAAAATAAACTATGTCAAAAGTAAGTTACAACAACGCCATCATCAGAAATAGCGGAGCTGTAGACTCCCGTAAGGATGGGCAGGCCAAACGTGAGCGCCTCATTTCTCGGTATAGAAATGGAAAGGCACACCAATATCCCATGAAGATGCATGAAGGACCTTGGGCGGAAGGAGCCACTGCAAACCGCGAACTCATGAAGTCCGCGCAGCGTGAAGCGCACGCTATCGAGAATGCAGCCAAGTATCCGGAACAGGCATCAGCCGAAATGCTTGTCAAAGCTTCTATGTGGCAACAACGCTTCGCCGAATATAAGTCCACCAAGAAGCGCAGCGACAAGCAATATGCAACCCTCTACACCTATACCTATTCTCATCTCTACCGCGAACTCAAAGCAGGCCGCGTTTTGGAGAATATGGCGGAACTCAAAGCGCACAAAAAAGCCCAGTACCAATCCCTCATCCCGCAGATTCAGTCCCTCGTTTCCGGCGAGACGGACATCATCGCTAATATGGCAAACATCGTCGCTGCCCTGCACAACACCTTCCATTTCTGGTGGACCGGCTTCTACCTGGTCAAAGAGAAAGATCAATCACCAATCACCAATGACCAATCACCAATAACCAATAACCAATCACCAATGACAAGCGAGCTGGTCCTCGGTCCTTTCCAAGGACCTATAGCCTGTACCCGTATCCCCTACGGAAAAGGTGTCTGTGGCACGGCTTGGCAGCAGAACAAAACACTTATCGTGCCGAATGTCCATGAGTTTCCCGGACATATAGCATGTTCCTCTGCGTCAAAAAGCGAGATAGTGGTGCCCATCCGCCATAACGGAGAAGTCATTGCCGTACTCGATATCGACAGCGCAGACTACAATACTTTCGATCGCATCGACCAAACATATTTGGAGCAAATCAAACTTTTCTAAAATACTGAATATACAAAATATGAAGAATCTATTTTACATGGTACTCCTTTGTGCCGTAGTGCTTTTAAGCGCTTGCGGACGAAAGGCGGAAGAGGCGTACGACCCTATTTATGACCGTTCGGACTTTGTGGAAGTGACGGAAGTGATACCCGACGTCATTCTGGAGATTCGCTATTACAGCACCTATAATTTTGTAGGTGCGCGTGTGGATGGTTACGAGCGTCCGTTGGCGCTGATGACGCGTCAAGCCGCCGATTCGCTGAAGGCCGTGAGTGACGAACTGAAAGCACACGGTTACCGCCCGAAGATATGGGATACCTACCGTCCGCAACGCGCCGTAAACCATTTCATCCGCTGGGCTGAAGATATCCAAGACACAGCCATGAAAGCTATCTTCTATCCGATGGTGGACAAGAGTCTGCTCTTTGAGCAGGGATATATCTATGCACGTTCCAGTCACAGCCGCGGTTCGACCGTGGACCTGACCTTAGTGGAGGAACGGACGGGAAAAGAACTCGACATGGGTTCGCCTTTCGACTGGTTCGGCGAGGAGAGCCATCCGAATTACCGCTGCCGGCTATACATGCAGTCCTGCAATCGTCTGCTGCTGCGCGATGCGATGGTGCGGCACGGTTTTGCAAGCATCGACAGTGAGTGGTGGCATTTCACACTGGTCAACGAACCTTATCCCGATACCTACTTCGATTTTCCGATAGAATAAGAGTTTCCGGATAGACCTATTCAAAGACCGATATTTCTCCGTTGAAATCGAGAGAAGTTATAATTTTGCGAATGAGTTAGTGCTTATTCGCATGTGTATCTTTTTTCAAAAAAAGTGTCGCGCGTGCTTGCATATATGAAAAATTTATAGTACCTTTGTGCGGTATTTTGCGAAGTATGCCCTTTCGCGAACATCTATAAGCAGCGACAAATACATAAAATTGATATATAAAATGGGACTTTTTTCTTTTACACAAGAGATTGCCATTGACTTGGGAACTGCGAACACGATCATCATGTGCGATGATAAGATCGTGGTTGACGAGCCTTCGGTGGTAGCTATCTCGATGGCGGACAACAAGATGGTTGCCGTCGGCCGCAAGGCACAACAGATGATTGGTAAGGGTGGTACGATGATCCGTACCGTACGCCCGTTGCGCGATGGTGTGATTGCGGATTTCTATGCATGTGAGATGATGATCCGCGGTATGATTAAGATGATTCCGAAGCAGGCTCATCTGTTCACACCGTCCATCCGCATGGTGGTTTGTATTCCTTCGGGTTCGACGGAAGTCGAGATCCGTGCCGTGCGTGACAGTTCAGAGCACGCAGGCGGTCGTGACATCTACATGATCTACGAGCCGATGGCCGCAGCAATCGGTATCGGTCTGGACGTAGAGAGTCCGGAAGGCTGTGTGATCGTCGATATAGGTGGTGGTACGACGGAGATCGCCGTTATCTCTCTCGGCGGTATCGTCAGCAACAAATCCATCAAGATAGCCGGTGACGACTTCAACCAGGATATCATCGAATACATGGGTCGTATGCACAACCTGCGTATCGACGAACCGACGGCTGAGCGTATCAAGATCCAAGTAGGTTCGGCGCTGCCGGAACTGGAAGATGCCCCTGAGGACTTCATCGTAGTAGGCCCGAACAAAGTGACGGCACTGCCGATGTCCGTTCCTGTAAGCTATCAGGAAATCGCGCACTGTCTGGAGAAGAGTGTGAGCAAGATCGAAGGCGCCATCCTTCAGGCCCTCGAGTCCACGCCACCTGAGTTGTACTCGGATATCGTGAAACGCGGTATCTACCTGACCGGTGGTGGTGCATTGCTGCACGGTCTGGCACGCCGTCTGACGGACAAGATCACGATCCAGTTCCACGTAGCGGACGATCCGTTGCACTCGGTAGCACGCGGTACAGGCGTAGCTCTGAAGAACGTCAACAACTTCGGCTTCCTGCTTCGCTAATCATCGATAGCGGACTATGCAGAACTTACTTAAGATACTGCTCCGTTATAGCAACTTCCTGGTATTCATCGCCTTGGAAGTTGCTGCGTTTTTGCTCATCAGCATGAATAACGCCTATCCGCGCAGCAGTATCCTCAGTACGGCCAATAACTTCATCGCATGGCAGCACGCGCAGATAAGCGAGATAGGCGGCTATTTCAGCCTACGCAGCCAGAACGAGCAGTTGGCGGCCGAGAATACCGCGCTGCGCAACCGGATTTGTTCGATGGATTCGGCAAAAAACAATGCTCCTATCCATTATGAGCAGGCGAAAGTGGTGCAGATGACGACGGACCAGTTGCACAACTATCTGACCATCAACCGCGGCAGCAAAGACGGTATCCAACGCGGGCAAGGCGTGCGTAACGAAGATGGCGTTGTTGGTATCGTACGGACCGTAGGACGCAACTACAGCGTCGTGCAGCCGCTTATCAACACGCTGACGAACCTCAGCTGCCGTTTCGTCAAGAATGACTATATCGGTACACTCCAGTGGGACGGCAAAGACAACCGTTTCGCGCTGCTGACCGATGTTGCGGCACATATGGTAGTGAACCCCGGTGACACGATTGTAACGAGTGGTCTGAGTCCCGTCTTCCCGGAAGGAATTCCCGTTGGAATCGTGGAAAACAGCACTTTGCGTGAAGGCGAATCGTACTACACGATACGCGTACGCCTCAACACCAATTTCAAGCGATTGAAATACGTGGAGGTCGTGCAAAACGCGCATCAAAACGAATTGGAGGAGTTGACAAATGGAATGGACTAAACAATTCGGACGATATATCATCGTAATGCTGCTACAAGTGCTGCTCTTCGACCAGTTGCAGTTATGGGGTGCATGCCATCCGTATATCTACGTGCTCTGCCTGCTGATGATGCCAATCACGCTGACACACAGCCTCTCGATGATCATCGGCGCTGTGGCAGGTCTGGTGATGGATATATTCTGTAACTCACTCGGCGTACACATGGCCGCCTGTATCCTAATCATGTTCATCCGCCCCTATCTAATAGGCGCAATCGTGAACGACAAAGACCGACTGAACGAGCAGATCAGCCTGCGTTCCATCGGCATGGAGGCGCTCATCAAATATGTGGTCATTCTGGTTCTGGTTCATCATCTGACGGTATTCAGCCTGGCCGCATGGAGTTGGAGCCACATGGGCTTTGTGCTGCTCGAGACCTTGATAAGCAGTATCGTCACTATTCTTATCATAATCGGTTATAATGCAATGAGTTATAGATGATTAACGACCAGTTTTATAGACGCCGGTATGTGATCAGTGGTATTGCCATTGGTATCGTGCTGGTGTATATAATCCGGTTGTTTTATCTGCAAGTCATTGACCAATCGACGAAAGACCAGGCGGACAATAACGCGCTGGTCAAGCAGACCATCTACCCTTCCCGCGGACTGATATACGACCGTAACGGAGAGTTACTGGTTTTCAACCAGCCAATCTACGAGATCACGATGACCATGCGCGACATGGACAAAGACTGGGACACTATCACTTTCTGCCAGTGCCTACAGATAACCCGTGCGGAGTTCGACGAGCGCATTGCGGAGATCAAAGACCGCCGTAAGAACCGTGGCTATTCCCGCTGGACCCCGCAAGTTTTCATGAGTCAGCTCAAGAAAGAAGATATCGCGCCGCTACAGGAGTTTCTATCCATGTTCCCCGGCATCCAGATACAGAAACGCACACTTCGTGACTACACCTACAAAGCCGCAGCCCATGTGCTGGGCTCCGTAGGAGAAGTGAGTCAGAGCGACATCGACCGGGACGATTATTATGCGCGCGGCGACTATTCGGGCCGTGACGGTCTCGAGCGCACATACGAAGCACAGTTACGCGGCGAGAAAGGCGTGGAGGTGCTTATGCGCGATTCACGCGGACGGATGCAAGGCAGTTATCAGGACGGCGAACTCGACCGGACCGCCAAAGCGGGAACAGACCTCTATACGACGCTGGACATCCGGTTACAGCTACTGGCGGAAGAACTGCTGAGCGGCAAGATAGGAAGTGCTGTGGCTATCGAACCCAAGACCGGTGAGATACTGGCTTTGGCTTCCAACCCGGGCTGGAATCCGAAAGTGCTGGTGGGCAAAGAGCGCAGCAAGAACTACGATATCTTGCTCAAAGACCCCACCAAACCGCTTTACAATCGTGCTACGCAAGCCACCTACTCACCCGGTTCAACCTTCAAGACCATTCAGGCACTGGTATGTCTGCACGAGAAAGGAATAACGCCGAACACGGTCTATCCCTGTTCCGGACCGGGCAGTTCACCTATCAAATGTACGCACCACCACGGTTCGCCTGTGACCTTGGAAAACGCCATCGAGCAGAGCTGCAACCCGTATTTCTGGTGTGCTTTCCGCGATGTGCTGCAGAAAGACGGTTACGGCAAGGACAATGAAGATTTCCGCAAACGCTATGAGACCTGGCGTAACGACGTGATGTCCTTCGGTCTGGGCCAGAAATTCACAGATACCGACCTCGGCGACCAGTCGTCGGGCTCTATTCCCAGCACGCGGTTCTACGACCGCTACTACGGCAAGACCGGTTGGAAAGCCATCACGATCCGTTCGCTCAGTATCGGTCAGGGTGAGATATTAGTCACTCCGATTCAACTGGCCAATCAGGCAGCAACCATCGCCAATGACGGCTATTATATCACGCCGCATCTGAACAAGAACGACTCGATGCTGAACCATCGGCATCAGCTGGACATAGAGCATGAGTATTTCGACATCCTCAAAGCCGGCATGCACCGCGTGATGGTCTATGGAACGGGTCGTCACTATGCGATAGACAGCCTTCATATGGCAGGCAAGACCGGTACGGTACAAAACCCGCACGGTCGCGACCATGCCATCTTCATCGGTTTTGCGCCTGTGGAAGATCCGCAGATTGCCGTTGCAGTAGTCGTTGAAAACGCAGGTTTTGGTGCCACATGGGCTAGTCCGGTGGCTACGATGATGATCGAGCAATACCTGACCGGCGAAGTGAAACGCAAAGATTTAAGAAAACGTATAGGAGAGAGTGTGCTGAATGCGAGCGTCAAGAAGTGGTAACATATGGCAGAACGTCGACTGGATCACCATCGGTCTATTCCTGGTGTTGGTCTTCTTCGGCTGGCTCAATATCTACGGAGCCAGTTATACCTTTGACCAGACGAGTATCTTCGATTTCTCCAACCGTGCCGGTAAGCAGTTCACCTGGATCATGGGTTCGCTTATCATGGGTATCGTGCTGCTGCTCATCGACTACAAGACCTACGATGTGCTGGCCTATATCGCCTACGGCGCGATGCTCTTGCTGCTACTCGCCACGCCGTTCTTGGCGCATGATATCAAAGGTTCGCTATCGTGGATATCACTCGGTCCCGTCAACCTGCAGCCGGCGGAATTCGCCAAATGTGTGGTAGCTCTGGCCGTTGCCAAATACATGGGTCGCTACGAGTACAAACTACGAACTTGGCGCGATCTCATCGTACCTTTTGCACTCATCGGCGTGCCGGCACTCATCATCATGATTCTGCAGAAAGAGACAGGTTCAGCACTTGTCTTTGCCGCCTTCCTGCTCGTCTTCTACCGCCAGGGAATGAGCGGTTACGTGCTTTGGATAGGTGTGGCAGCCGTGGCGCTCTTCATCATCAGTATCCGCTTTGGCGCAGTTCCTCTACCTTTAGGTAGCGGCAGTGTCGGTATCCTCAGTTGTATGCTGCTCTTGACGGCCGTGGAGATTTTCTTCATCTGCAAGGAGCACCGCATGCGCTGGCAGGCACTCATCCTCGTAGGCAGCGTGGTTGCCATCTACGGCATCTGTCTGCTGCTCAGCATCTGGTTCACAATGCCGTTCGACTGGATCTCGATGGGCGTAGTAATCGCCTTGGTGCTTTATAACGTCTTTGTCAGCCTCTATTGGCGCAAGTATATGTTGCTGTTAGTGGCTCTGTTCACGCTGTTCTGCATCGGTTATACGCACGCGTGCGATTTTGCGTTCACGCGCGTGCTTCAACCGCACCAACGCATCCGTATCGAAGTGCTGTTAGGCATGAAAGAAGACCCGGCTGGGGCAGGCTATAACGTCAATCAGGCACGTATCGCTATCGGTTCCGGACGGTTCTTGGGAAAAGGCTATCTGAATGGCACGCAGACCAAACTGCAGTTCGTGCCGGAACAGGATACCGACTTCATCTTCTGCACCGTAGGAGAAGAATGGGGTTTTGTCGGTTCCATCGGAGTTTTACTGGTATATCTATTCTTCATCTTACGCCTGATCGAGATAGCGGAACGACAACGAAACACCACCACACAGATATATGCTTACGCCGTAGCCAGCATCTTCCTTTTCCACCTCACGATTAACGTGGGAATGGTATTAGGACTGCTGCCCGTCATCGGTATTCCGCTGCCGTTCTTCAGTTACGGAGGCAGTTCATTATGGGGCTTTACGCTACTGCTGTTTATCCTGCTGCGGCTGGATGCAGCACGTATGGAGCAATTGAGATGACGTTTGTAACCAATCCCATAGGAATTATCGGCGAGTCCGAAGCGGCCAGAATGCTGGAGAAGAAGGGCTTCAAGGTGGTGGAACATAACTGGCGGATGGGTCATCTGGAAGTGGACCTCATCGCCGAGAGCAGGAAAGAGATTGTCTTTGCGGAAGTGAAGGCGCGTACGACCACCTTCGGTGATATCAACCCCGAGGAATATGTCGATGAAAACAAGAAAAGACGCATGATAGCGGCAGCCAACGCCTATATCAAACACCGCAAACTGGAGAAGAAACCGCGGTTTGACATCATTGGTATTGTGGTTAATCCTCTGACGAACGAGATTACCTATCGCAGTCATCTGGAGGATGCCTTTCAACCCTATCTGCGTACCATAGGTACGACCAGCCATAGCGGCGGATGGACCTGGGGGCACCGCAATAAGACGATAGGAAAGAGATAAATATATGGATTTTAGATACGATGTGATAGTAGTAGGAGCCGGTCACGCGGGATGCGAGGCTGCCAGTGCTGCTGCCCGCATGGGCAGTAAGACGCTGCTTATCACCATGGATATGAACAAGATCGCCCAGATGAGTTGCAATCCCGCCGTAGGCGGTATTGCCAAAGGGCAGATCGTACGCGAGATAGATGCACTCGGCGGACAGATGGGTATAGTGACAGACCGAAGTGCTATCCAGTTCCGCATGCTCAACCGCAGCAAAGGTCCGGCGATGTGGAGTCCGCGCAGTCAGAGTGACCGCAAGCGCTTCATCGAGGAATGGATTAAGGTACTCTCGCACACCGATAATCTGCATATATGGCAAGATATCGTGACGAGTCTTATTATCAAAGATAATAAGGTATGCGGTGTCAAAACGGCGTTAGGCATCGAGATGGAAGCGCAGGCTGTAGTCCTGACCAACGGTACATTCCTGAATGGTCTCATGCATTGCGGCAAGACGCAGATACCCGGCGGGCGTACGTCTGAACCGGCTTCTTACGGTCTGACGGAACAACTGGTATCACTCGGTTTCAAGAGCGACCGCATGAAAACCGGCACACCCGCACGTATCGATGCACGCTCCATCCATTTCGAGAAGATGGCCCGGCAGGACGGAGATAACGACTGGCATCATTTCTCGTATCTACCGACGGTACAACGGCAACTCAAACAGATGCCATGCTGGATCACCTATACCAATCCTGATACGCATGAGGCACTACGTGCCGGACTGGCAGATTCTCCCCTTTTCAACGGACAAATAAAGAGTATCGGTCCGCGTTACTGTCCGAGTATAGAGACCAAGATCGTCACGTTTGCCGACAAGGAAGCGCACCAACTATTCTTAGAACCGGAAGGTGTGGACAGCAATGAGTATTATGTGAACGGATTCTCGAGCAGCCTGCCATGGCAGGTACAGTTAGCCGGACTGAAGACCGTTCCGGGACTGGAAGACGTAGTGCTATACCGACCGGGTTACGCCATCGAATATGACTTCTTCGAGCCCACCCAACTCCATCACACGCTGGAGACCAAACAGATTAAAAATCTGTTTTTCGCCGGCCAGATCAATGGCACTACGGGTTATGAGGAAGCCGCAGGACAAGGACTGGTTGCCGGCGTGAATGCGCATATCAACGTGCACGGAGGAGCACCGTTTACGATGGGCAGAAACGAGAGTTATATCGGCGTGCTGATAGACGATCTGGTCAATAAGGGCGTAGATGAACCGTATCGTATGTTCACCTCCCGGGCCGAGTATCGGATCCTGCTGCGTCAGGACAATGCCGACGAGCGACTGACGAAACGCAGTTACGAGATGGGTCTGGCTGACAGAGCACGTTATGACCTGCTGTGCCAGAAACAAACAAGTTGCGCCGATTTCATCGGATATATGCAGCAAACCGTAGTGCATAAAGGCGAGGTAGACGGCTGGTTGGAATCGATTGGCAGCACGCCATTGCATGAAGGTTGCAAGATCAGCGAGTTGATACTTCGTCCACAAGTGACGATTGAGGGTCTGGCCGAAGTACTACCGGAACTGAAAGCCAAAGTGGCGGAATTATCCGATGAGACCGTAGAAAGTTGCGAGATACAGATCAAGTACGCAGGATATATCAAGCGCGAGCAACTGGAAGCCGCCAAGCTGCAACGCCTGGACCAGATTCGTATTCCGGACGGTTTTAACTATGACGACGTACAGAGTCTAAGTACCGAAGCGCGTCAGAAACTGAGTCGTATCCGTCCGAAAACGATAGGCGACGCACAACGCATACCGGGCGTAAGCCCTAATGACATCAGCGTATTATTGGTGCTTATGGGCCGGTAAATATATACTTTTTAGTTTGTAAGCAAACTAATATAAAATGTTTCACGTGGAACGAAGAACAAAAACAATCATACTATGACAGCTCAAGAAGTAAAAGATGCTATTCGTAACGTGCCTGATTTTCCGATTCCGGGCATACAGTTCAAGGACATCACTACCGCATTACTCAAAGCAGAGTATATGATTTGGATGCGGGATGAGATTGTTAAGTTATATCGGGACAAGGGTATTACCAAAGTGGTAGGTATCGAATCTCGCGGTTTTATCATGGCCCCTGCCGTAGCCATGGAGTTGGGTGCAGGATTTGTGCCTATCCGCAAACACAACAAACTACCGGCAGAAACGATCTCTGTAACTTATAAGAAGGAGTACGGAGACGATACCATTCAGATTCATAAGGATGCGCTCAACGAGAACGATGTAGTACTTATTCATGACGACATTCTGGCTACAGGCGGTTCTATGGAAGCGGCCATTGAACTGGTAAAGAAATTAGGCGTCAAGAAGGTCTATGTGAACTGTCTGATTGAGTTAGAAGGACTGAACGGCCGTAAGTATCTGGAAGGCAAGTCGGACGGTCTGGATTGTCTCTTCGGAATTGAAGTAGACGAATAATGATTGGTTATTGATAATTGGTTAAAAGCAAAGATAATCATATTTCCCTATTGTTGAAGCGCATACCCGAGCAACCGGGTGTGTACCAATACTTTGACAAGGACGGGCAGATTATCTATGTCGGCAAGGCCAAGAACCTGCATCGGCGGGTTAACAGCTATTTCAACAAAGACCACCAGAGCAGCAAGACGCGGCAGTTGGTAGCTCACATAGCGGATATCAAATATGTGGTGGTTGACAGTGAGCAGGACGCGTTTTTGCTTGAGAACAACCTCATCAAGCAATACCAGCCGCATTATAACATATTACTGAAGGACGGCAAGTCCTACCCGAGTATCTGTATCACCAAAGAAGCCTATCCGCGAATCTTCAAGACACGCACTATCAATAAAAAGACCGGCGAGTACTACGGACCCTACAGTTTCGGATATACAGTCGAGACGGTATTGGAATTGATACACAAACTCTACCCTATACGGACCTGCAATATACCGCTTTCTCGCGAATCCATCGAGAAAAACAAAGTGCGGGTGTGTCTGAAATACCATCTGAAGAACTGCTGCGGAATCTGTGAAGGCAAAGGGGCTGACCAATACCCGCAATGGATAGACCAAGCTCGAAAACTGATCAAAGGCGACGCGCATGAGATCGGAAAGCAGTTGGAGCAGGAGATGATGCAGTTGGCGGAGGAGATGAAGTATGAAGAAGCGGCAGAGATAAAACGCAAGATAGAACTGTTGGAGCAGTTCAAGAGCAAGACAATTATCTCGAATTCATCGGCAAAAGATGTGGATGTATTTGGCTATGACGAGCAAGACGACAAGGTTTATATAGCAATGCTTCATGTACATAACGGCAGTATCGTGCAAGGCCAGACAATCGAGTACCGGCGAAAGATGGAAGAGGAGAAAGAGGAGATTCTGGCTCTCGGCATGATGGAATTACGAAGCCGATTGGAGAGCAATACCAAGGACGTAATTGTTCCGTTCATTCCGGATGTATTTGATGATTCGCTGCATGTACATATCGCCTTGAGCGGAGACAAAAAGAAGCTGCTGGATCTGGCCATGCAGAACGTAAGGCAATACAAACTCGACCGACTCAAACAAGAAGACAAGCTCAATCCCGAGCAACGAGGCGTACGGATACTGACAGAGATGCAGAAGATGATGGGTTTACCGACCCTGCCTCGGTGGATTGACTGCTTCGACAACTCCAATAT
This sequence comes from Paludibacteraceae bacterium, assembly GCA_017507715.1. Classification (GTDB taxonomy): domain Bacteria; phylum Bacteroidota; class Bacteroidia; order Bacteroidales; family Paludibacteraceae; genus Colicola. Next base: position 12,116 of record JAFWAK010000091.1, read on the forward strand.
ACAAGGCACGAACGCTGTGGCAGGTTGTGTGGTTTACCGCATGGCGAAACCCAGCAAGAGTGACTATAAGCGATTTGAGATAAAGACGGTAGAGGGTGCGGATGACTATGCCAGCATGCGCGAGGTCGTACGGAGGAGATACCGGCATCTGCTGGATGAAGGAGCAAACATGCCGGACTTGATTATCGCTGACGGAGGTCTGGGACAGATGCATGCTATCCGTGAAGCAATTGAAGATCAGTTGGGTTTGCATATCCCTATCGCCGGACTGAAAAAAAATGACAAACACCGGACGCAGACTTTGCTATACGGTTTTCCGCCGATCGAGATCAGCATGCCTGTAACGAGTGAAGTTTTCCGGTTGCTGACCAATATTCAGGACGAGGTACACCGTTTTGCCATCACCTATCACAAGCAGAAACGACGTAAGTCATTGATACACAGCGAGTTAGATGAAATCAAAGGCGTCGGTCCAGTGGCAAAACAGAAGATTTTAAGTCATTTTGGCTCTGTAAAACGCGCTAGAATGGCGAGCATGGAAGAAATGGTTAATTTGCTCGGAAAGTCCTTAGGATCAATGGTTTACGAGCAATTACAAGCAAAAATAACGCGCTGAGAATCGCGTGAAAAGCAAGAACATGAGAACTTATACGATAAAAAAAGGCACTTCTGAGCAGGCTGAAGCGTTGCAACTGATCAACGAGCAAGGTGAGACGGTAAGTGCGTTGGAGATTTTGCGAGAGGCAGAACCACATCGTGTGTTTGCGTTCGACGGGAAGATGGGTGCAGGCAAGACGACATTCATCAAGAAGTTATGTGAAGAGATGGGAACGATGGATGTGGTGAATAGTCCGACTTTTGCGATTGTGAATGTGTACGACGTGGAACAACCGTATCGGGGTGAGGTGTATCATTTTGACTGCTATCGACTGAAAGACATCCGCGAGGCGATGGATTTCGGCGCAGAGGAATATCTGTATTCGGGTAACTACTGTTTCATCGAATGGCCGGAGATGATCGAAGCCCTTCTGCCGGAAGACACGGTTCACGTCTCCATTCAACCGATGGAGAATGGAGATCGGAAATTGGTGATTGGTAATTTATAATTGGAAATGGTATGATAGAGGTTAAAGACATATACAAATCGTTTAACGATTTGGAGGTACTGAAGGGTGTTAACCTGGAGGTGAAGAAAGGGGAGATCGTGGCGATAGTCGGCAAGTCCGGCGCCGGAAAAACAACGCTGCTGCAGATCATCGGTACATTAGACAGGCCGACGAGCGGCAAGGTGCTGATTGACGGGACGGATGTGTTTGCCATGAAAGACCGCGAGTTAGCGGCCTTCCGGAACAAGCATATCGGGTTCATCTTCCAGTTCCATCAGTTGCTGCCTGAGTTCACGGCATTGGAGAACGTATGCATCCCAGCCATGATTGCCCGCGAGAAAGAGACGGAGTATAAGAAACGCGCAGAGCAGTTATTGCGTGAGTTGGGTCTGGGTGACCGGATGAACCATAAGCCGAACGAGTTGTCGGGTGGTGAGAAACAGCGTGTAGCGGCTGCCAGAGCCCTTATGATGCAGCCGACAATTATCTTGGCTGACGAACCGACCGGCAGTCTGGATACTCAGAACAAGAAAGAGCTGAGCGATCTGTTGTTGAAACTGCGGAAGGAATACGGCCAGACCATTCTGCTTGTGACGCACGACAAAGAGTTGGCGGGTATCGCCGACCGTGTGATTGAAATAAAGGACGGAGTGATTGAAAAGACAAACTAATATCATTATGAAAAAGATTATTTACGGACTGTTTTTAGCCATTCTTCCGCTAATGAATGCAGCGGCAGAAAACGAGGTAAAGGCCTATTTGAGCGGAGATACATTGTTCTACAACCAGGACTACCAAATCATGCCCGCTAAAAAAATTAAGAAAGCGGTCTATTATGGTGTGGTAAAGGATATTGATGATAACAATATCGCTACGATTGCTGTTTACAACAAAAAAGACCAGACATTGCTTGCGCTTCTAAAGCGAATTGCCTCGGGGAATGAATTCGGGGCAAAAAAAGGCGAACAATGCTATTATTACCAGGATGGAACGATCAAAGAAACAGATGTTTACGCTTTATTCTATGATGAAAAAAACAGCAAAGTAACCAGCTATCTTGTATCTGAAAAACTGATGTATCCGGACGGAAAGGTACAGGAAGAAGTAGCGATTAGTTATAAGGGCAGCAAACGGGAGGAAACATATGACCGAAAGGGTTATTTTCCCAACGGTTCTATACAGTTCCACGAGACAAGAGATGTGAAAGATGCGTATTCGTTGACTTTTTATGATGAAACAGGAAATATAACAGAAACACCTAATAATTTCACTCCTTACATGACTATGCCGGAGTATCCTGGCGGACAAGGGGAACTTCTGTATTTCCTTTCCCAGTCCGTGCAGTACCCTGTTGAATGTCAGAAAAGCGGCATTCAAGGCAGGGTTATTTGTCAGTTTGTGGTAGCCAAGAACGGCAAGATAGAGGACGTCAGGGTTGTTCGAAGCGGCGGTCATCCGCTTTTGGACAAAGAGGCGGTAAGGGTACTCCGCTCAATGCCGAAATGGATACCTGGAAAGAAACGCGGCGAATCTGTGCGCGTTAAATATACCGTTCCTGTTAATTTTGCATTGGAATAATGAAGAAGATTTTTTTGTTCATATCATGCGTGGTCTTTATGACCGCTTGTCAGAAAGGGAGAACCTATTTCCCGAAAGACTTAGAGCCGCAAGAGATTGAGTTCGTGCGCTTTGACAAGGCCTTGCTGAATGTACACGAGACAACCGTAGCGCAGGATGTGAAAGTGCTGTATGACGAATATCCGGCGTTCATGCCGTTGTGGGTGGAAGATGTATTGGGTATTCCGTCGGCAGATACGTTGTATCTGGAGCAGCAGTTACCGTTGTTTATGAATGACACCTTGTACGGTTTCAAGCAGACGAATGCGAAGGAGCAAGAGGTGTTTGCGGACGTGAAGGATTTGGAGCAGGCGATTGGAAAGGCATTTGCGCGGATTCAATATCTGTATCCGGAGACGGAGATACCTGCTTTCTATCTGTTCGTATCGGGTTTTCAAACGCCGATATACTTCAATGACGAAATCATCGGTGTCGGGGCGGACATGTATCTGGGTAGCGACTACGAGTACTACAACCGCGTGGTGTATGAATACCAGAAACAGACAATGCGCAAGGAGTGTATTCCTGTGGATGTAGTGAGTGCCTTCCTATTCCGCACGATTCCTTATACGAGTCAGCAAATCCGTCTGTTGGACCAGATGCTATACCGAGGCAAGATCATGTTCCTCACGGCGCAGATTTTCGATGATCTGCCGGGATATGAAGTGATGGGTTGGACGAAAGAGCAGTGGGACTGGTGTGTTAAGAACGAGCGTGCCATTTGGCATCTGGTGATGGACAAGCGCGATTTATTCAAGACGGAGCGTCTGGTATTGACGGGTTATCTGAACGACGGACCGTTCACTTCGGAGGTATCGCAGGATTCGCCGGGACGATTAGGTATTTGGCTGGGTTGGCGTATTGCAGAGAGTTATATGGAGCATAATGAGCATGTGACGCTGCAGGAGTTGATGGCCGAGGGTGACGCACAGAAGATATTGGAACTAAGTTTTTACAAACCGTAAGATTATGTACACAGAAAGTGACATTCGCGAGATTGTAGCGGCACAAAGAAAGTTCTTCCGGACCGGTGAGACGCTGCCTGTGAAATGGCGTATCCAGCAGTTGAAGAAACTGAAAGAGGCCGTTATTGCGCATGAGAAGGAGTTTGTAGAGGCGTTAATGGCTGACCTTGGACGAAGTGAGTTAGAGGCATATCTATGCGATGTAGGACCTATTATTGTGGAGATTAACGAGATGATAAGCGGTCTTCGCAAATGGGCACGTCCGGAATGTCATTGGAGCGGTCTGATGTGTTTCCCGAGTATGGTGACGAAGGTCTATAAGATGCCTTACGGCGTATCGCTGGTCATCAGTCCGTTTAACTTCCCTATACTGCTTACAATAGGCGTTGTAGCGGCGGCCATGTGCGGCGGTAATACGGTGGTCATCAAGTCCAGTTCGAAGTCTGCGGCATGCACAGAAGTGCTCAAGAAGTTCTTTGCAGAAGTCTTCCCGCCGGAATATATGACGCTGATTGATGGCGGTCATGACATAGCCGATATGTGTCTGGCACAACGATGGGATAAGATCTTCTACACCGGTTCTCCGGCTGTGGGCAAACATGTGCTGGCTGAGGCCGCCAAGAACCTGACGCCGGTGGCATTGGAGTTAGGCGGCGAGACGGGTAACTGGTGTGTGGTACGCGCAGATGCGGATCTCAAAGATGCGGCACGCAAGATAGCGTTCTTCAAGCTCACTAATGCCGGGCAGATCTGTATCAACATCAACCAGATAGCGGTGGCAGAAGAAGTGGCTGAGGCGTTTATGAAGGAGCTGAAAGCGGCTTTCGTAGCGCAGATAGGCGAGCATGCGGAAACGAATGACGAATATCCGAAACTGATAACCGACGCAGCATACGACAAGTGCGCCAAGCTGGCAGAGGAGTATAAGGAACGTATTGTTTTCGGCGGGACAGGTGATAAAAAATCCCGTAAGTTCGCGCCTACGATGATTTATCCGGTGGATATCAACGAAGGTATCGTGCAGCATGAGTTATTCTGTCCGTTACTGCCGATTGTGCCATTTAAGGATGCAGAGGTGGACGGATTGATGGATGTGATTGCAGAACGTGAACATCCGCTGGCCATGTATCTGTTCACGAAGGACATGAAATGGGCGAACCGCGTGATGCAGACGCAGCAGTTCGGCGGAGGATGTATCAACGAGGTGTGCATCCATATGATGGTGAAAGGTGTGCCGTTCAACGGTACAGGCCATTCGGGCATGGGTGCTTATCACGGCGAATGGGGATTCAGAGAGTTCACGCATCCGCAGACCGTTCTGAAAGGCAGCACATGGTTCAACCTGCCGCTTCGCGAACACCCGTACAGCGGCGAAGCCGGCAAGAAGAAAATGAAACTTCTGAAGCTTTTTGAGAGATAAGAGAGCATATGAATAGAAACGATTTTCCGATATTAAAGGAGCAAGTACACGGAAGAGATCTGGTGTACCTCGATAATGCGGCTACGAGTCAGAAGCCTCAGCCTGTATTAGACGCCATCACAGAAGCGTACAGCACATGGAATAGTAATATCCACCGCGGTGTGCATCATCTGAGTCAGGTGGCGACGATGAAGCATGAGGAGGCACGTAAGAGAGTGGCAGCGTTTATCGGGGCCAAGAGCAGCGATGAGATTGTGTTTACCAAGGGAACGACGGATGCTATCAACGCATTGGCATTCTGCCTTGGTGAATTAAAAATTAAAAATGAAAAATTAAAAATTGAGCCGTACATACAAGAGGGCGACGAGATTATCGTGAGCGGTTTGGAGCACCATTCGAATATCGTACCGTGGCAAATGCTTTGTGCGCGCAAGAAAGCCGTGCTGCGGCATATTCCCTTACACGAAGACTTATCGCTTGATATAGAGGCTTTTAAGGGCCTTCTGAACGACAAGACGAAGTTAGTTAGCGTAGCACAGGTAAGTAATGTGTTAGGAACGATTCAGCCGGTGGAGGAAATCATCCGTTTGGCGCATACCCAGGGTGTGCCGGTTTGTATCGATGGCGCACAGAGTGTGCCGCATATGCAAGTGGACGTACAGGCTTTGGACTGCGACTTCCTGACATTCTCGGGTCATAAGTTATACGGTCCGACAGGAATCGGTGTGCTGTACGGCAAGCGGGAATGGTTAGAGAAACTGCCGCCACACGAGGGTGGAGGAGAGATGATCAACCATGTGCGCTGGAGTGGGACGACCTATAATGAGTTACCTTACAAGTTTGAAGCAGGTACTCCGAATTTCGTAGGCAGTTGGGCTTTGAAGACTGCCATTGATTATATCGAAGCGATAGGCTGGAAGGCTATTGAAGCCCATGAACAGGAGTTGACAGAGTATTGCGAGGAGCAGTTAGTTGATTTGGGGTGTAAGGTGTACGGTGTACGGTGTAAAAAGGCCGGAGTGATCAGTTTTAATGTATATAACGGCGAAGAGTTGATTCATCCGTTTGATATAGGTACTTTACTGGACCAGCAGGGTGTGGCGGTTCGAACCGGTCATCATTGTGCGGAGCCGCTGATAGATGAGATAGGTGTTCCGGGAACAGTACGTGTATCGTTCGGTCTGTACAACGACAAGGCGGATGTAGATGCATTTATTGCCGCTCTCAAGAAAGCCATCATGATGTTAAGTTAATATGCGTTTACTGAGTGTCCTGCTGATAATCATCGTTAACTACAACGTCGAGAATTTGTTTCATCCGGCACATGACAGTGTGGCGGGAGAGGCAAAAGACGATATCGAATGGACACCGGAAGGTGAGCGTCATTGGAGTTACACGCGGTATTACCGGAAGGTGGAGAATATCGCGCGTGCGCTGACGAATATAGGAGAGTGGGATGGAGTAGATGTAGTGGGATTGCAGGAAGTGGAGAACGCACTGTGTATCAGGCGATTATGCTATACTTTACGGCGAGGAGAATATGATTTTGTGCATTATGAGAGTCCGGACCGACGAGGAATAGATGTAGCATTCGTATATAAGAAGGCACGGATAGATACCATACGGACGAGGGCGATAGGAGTGAAGCCTACCCCTAACCCCTCCCTAAAAGGAGGGGAACAAGAATTAATTACTCGTGATATTCTTTATGTCTGTGCGCAGGTAGAGAAGCGGGATACGATGCATTTCTTTGTTTGTCATCTGCCGAGTCAACGAGGCGGAAAGGCAGAGAGTGAATGGAAGAGAACAGCGGCAAAAAGAGTGCTGCAAGAAGCGGTAGACAGTGTGTTGGCGGTTTGTCCGGAAGCAAAGATTGTGGTGATGGGAGATATGAATAGCGAGCCGAAAGATGATATCAGGGGTTTGAGAAATCGGATGAAGGGTGACGGGTTACCGGTTACCGGTTACGGGACGCATAAATATCAAGGACAATGGACATGTCTGGATCAGTTCTATACGTCGCCGAATCTGGACAGTATCTCAAGCGTGCGGATTTATGAAGCGGAGTGGATTATGGAAGAGGATGAGAAATACATGGGTTTGAGGCCCAAACGGACTTATAACGGATATCATTACCAAAACGGGTATTCGGACCATCTTCCAATAATATTGGAAATTAAAAATTAATAATTAAAAATTATAGATGCCGGAGATTGTATTGCATTACATATGGGAGAAATGCCTATGGGCAGGATTTGAGCAGAAGACCACGGACGGTCGGGTTGTAGAGATTCTGTCGGTAGGAGAACATAATCGGGATGCAGGACCGGATTACAGTCATGCACGCGTGCGTATTGACGGAAAAGAATGGGTAGGCAATATAGAGATTCATGTATGCTCGAGTGACTGGACCAAACACAAGCATCATCTGGACAAAGCTTACGATAATGTTATCTTGCACGTAGTACGCACGGCAGACAAGCCTGTTTGGAATGCGAAAGGCGAGTTAGTGCCGCAATGTGAACTGAATTATCCTACGGATAAAGACTATTTGAGTGCACTCTTTGCATCGGCGCAACAGATGGATAGTGCCGTTGGACGGATTGGCTGTGCAGAGCAGTTATTACATGAGCCGGGACTACTGACAGAAGGTTGGAGAAAGGCCTTATTATATAAACGTCTGGAGTGCAAGCGGGCATCTATTGAACGGCTGTTGGAGATCACAAAGGGCAGTTGGGAACACGCGTTGTATATCTCATTGGCGCGTAATTTCGGATTTCACACGAACAGTCTTCCGTTTGAGCAGTTGGCCATCAACACGCCGCTTTCGTATCTGCAGAAACACCGGAACAGCCTGTTTCAGTTGACAGCGATGTTAATGGGACAGGCAGGGTTGTTAGAGGGGTTATCGGTTACGGGTGACGGGTTACGGGACTTGCAGAAGGAATATGCGTTTATGCAGGCGAAGTTCGGTTTGACGCCGATGGATGGAAGTATGTGGAAGCGCAGTAAAATCCATCCGCAGAACAGTCCGGAATTGAGGATAAGACAGTTTGCGCAGTTGCTGTATCAGTCGGAAAGCCTGCTGAGTAAGATATTGGATACAGACGATCTGAAGGAGTTAGAAGCACTTTTTGCAGTGGATAAGATGGGGAAGAGTAGTATCGATATTCTGTTGATTAATACCGTTTTGCCGTATAAATACGCGTACGCAAGGCATAGGAATGCGACGTTTGATGTGTATTCGTTAATGGCGAAGATTCCGGCAGAGAATAACACGATTATCCGGCAATGGCGGGTGTTAGGACAGGAAGTAAAAAATGCAGCAGATACCCAAGCTCTACTGCATTTATACCAGAACTACTGCCAGCACCACGAGTGTATTAACTGTGAGGTGGGTTATAAGATATTCCAAGACCGGCAGTTGAAGTTGTTCTAAACAAATAGTGTTTTTCGTACTTGTGCGATGGTAAAGCCGCGGAGGGTTTTGTATTTTTGTCCGCCAACGGTTATAGCTTCATGCCATTTTTTTCGCCATTCTTCGTGTTTAATAGGGTCTGCCAATTCTGCATCGGCTATTTTAGTAGCTCTTGTATGCACGTCGCAAGATTCTAATTGGTTTTCGGTTACCGAACCCGGATCACGATGAAGCGGGCAATGTGAGATAATCGTTTCGCCATAACGGTTGGTAAGATAGAACCGATGGCCATTAGGCGGCAGCATTCCTGTATATGCTTTAAACTTCTCGTCGAGTTTAACTCTTCCCATAATTTATGTTGATTAGGTTGTTGATGTCTTGCTTTTGCGTAGGACTCGCATAGGACTTACCTCCCAGTCGATTCCGTCTCGTTAGCGTCTCGAATCCGTGTTTTTGATATATATCATGGATAAACGGGGATATTTGGAGATCCGAGTGCAAAGGTAAGGAAATTTTTTGAGATATGCAAGAAAAAGGGGATTTTTTCGCAAAATTGTTATTATGCGCAGAAGACGAAGATGGATGCTGCACATGAATACGCGGAGCACAAACGCTATCCTTAAATAATCAAACAAGAGACAGCATGCCGGATATAATTCGGCGTAAAAAAAACGTAAAGAACACTATATAATACAAGAGCAGTATAAAAACTGCTACACTCCGCATGGGCTACACCCGCAATTATCGAAGTCCGGGCGGGCGAATATTCGAAGAATAGAGACGGACGAGAATAACCGTCCGAACGCAAAGAGAGGACACGAGGCCTAAACCGCCATATGGCCGAGTTAAAAAGTTACACCAGCGCCTGAATGAGGGCGTAGGTCATGAGGCCGCAGCAGATGAGTTTGAGGACGGTGCCGGCTAAGATACCTATGAAACTTCCCCAACCTGCGCGGAGGGCTTCGTTGAATTGCTTACCGCTTATCATCTCGCCGAGAATAGCTCCTACTAACGGACCAAGGATAACACCTACGGCTCCAAAGAAAAGGCCTACAAACACACCGATGGTACTTCCCCACACGCCGTATTTCGTGCCGCCGTATTTCTTTGTTCCCCAAGCCGGGACTACATAATCGAGTACGGAGACTACTACAGTTACAATACCCCAAATCAAGAGCATCTGCCACGAGAAATCTATTTTATCCGTAGCTTGTGCTATCCAAAGACCTACATAAGCCACCGGCACACCCGGCAGACCAGGAATGATACAACCTACTATGCCGATTACCATGCACAGGAAGGCCAATATAAGAAGAAAAATTTCCATAATCAACTCATCTTAAGCATCCACTCTATACTCGTAACAGCTTTAGCAGCTATTTTTTTATCAACAATCATCTCGGGTGATTCGTTGAGGAGGCAGTTATACACTTTCTCAAGCGTATTCATGCGCATGTATTCACACTCATTACAACTGCATCCTACGCCTTCTGTCATCTCCGGCGGTACAGGAATAAACTCCTTATCCGGACACGCACGCTGCATCTCAAAGAGAATACCGCTTTCCGTGGCTATTATAAAGCGTTTGGCAGGCGATTTAATGGTATGCTCGAGCAGGGCCTTGGTCGAACCAATTACATCGCTTACAGCGAGAATAGGTGCCTTACACTCCGGATGAGCAAGCACTTCTACACCCGGGTTCTCCGCTTTGAGTTTTAATAACGCTTCCAAAGAGAAACGGCTGTGCACATGGCACGCACCATTCCACAACAGCATATTACGTCCCGTAACGGAATTGATATACGAACCGAGGTTATAATCCGGACCGAAGATAATCTTAGCGTCTGCAGGCAACTGATCCACAATCTTCTTGGCATTAGAGGAAGTAACCACTACATCCGTAAGCGCTTTCACATCGGCAGAAGTATTTACATAACTTACCACCATATGATCAGGGTGTTGCGCTTTAAAAGCCGCCAAGTCTGCAGCCTTGCAACTATCGGCTAACGAACAGCCAGCATTCATATCCGGAATGAGCACTTTCTTATCCGGACAGAGAATCTTCATCGTTTCGCCCATGAAGTGCACTCCACACATTACTAATATATCCGCTTGTACGCGTGTAGCCTGTTGCGCCAAGGCTAAAGAATCTCCGATGAAATCGGCAATTTCTTGTATCTCCGGTCGCGTATAATAATGCGCAAAAATTACCGCATTCTTTTCCCGGGCTAAGGATTTAATTTTATATATATATTCTTTCTTTTTTAAATCCATGATACTAATAATGTGTTGATAATGTTGAAAAATCCGCTAATTTGCTTTTATATAGCGCATTACACATTCATTTTTCCAAATTCCGATTGTGAATTGTTTTGAAACTTGCAATGTGGAACGTGTTGTATACTGTGAAACAATGGCGTTGTAAACAATTTGTTTATAACCACTTCTTGAGCCTGAAAATAAGGAGGATGACGACAACCGACATCACCATCAGACCGAGTGCAAACAAGTAACCCAAGCGCCAATGAAGTTCCGGCATAAAATCAAAGTTCATACCATACAAACTACCTATCAATGTAGGCGGTAGGAAGATGATGTTGATGACCGTGAAGATCTTAATGATGCGGTTCTGCTCGATGTTTACCAAACCGAGGAAGGTATCCTGGAGGTAGTCCAGACGGTCAAAACCAAAGCGGGTATAATCGAAAAGCGAGTTGATATCCTTGATAATCATCGTCAAGCGCGGGTAGAGTTCTTCGGGGAAGAAATCGCACTTGAGGAAGTTGGAAATAACGCGCTGTTTATCCATGATATTTTGACGGATGATGGTCACTTTTTCCTGCAAGTCCTTGATCTGTACGAGCAAGTCTTCATCTACGTGATCACTCTCGGCGTTAATCTGTTGGGAGAGTGCGGTAATCATATCCGTTGTATCCTCGATCATATCGGCATCCTTCTCTACTCGGGTCTCCATAAGCGCCACGAGCACATGGAATCCCGTCGGGAAATTACGGGTGTTCACGAAGAGCTTCTTGAAGGTCTCGTTGAAAGTGTCCAACTCGTTATCACGGATGGATACAAGAATAGAATTCTTGAGAATGAAGTTAACAGGCTCCATCTCAAAGTTATTCTTGAGGAAGTTACTATTGGCTACAATCGAGTCATCGGTCTGGATATACCGGCTGGAGAACTCGATTTCCTCCATTTCTTCATCTTCCTGAATATCGATTTTGAGAAAGCCCTCCAGTGTATCCTCTGTCTTATCCGACACGTCGAGGAGATCGATCCAGATGATATCCTTCTTATCGAGTTCCTTGAGTGCGGAGATAGAGCGTGCTACTTTGATTTTCTCCTTATCTTTGTAGAATATCTTAATTTCCGACATGGTTGTTAGCAATTAAAGTGGTTAATTCAATAAATTGTTCTACACTCAGCTGTTCGGGGCGCATTGTGAATATCCTCTCTTCGAGGATGGGATTACCCTTTCCTACCAGCTGTTGAAGAGAATTGCGCATCTGTTTTCGCCGCTGGTTAAAGGCGGTTTTAACGACGGTTTTGAACAGGTATTCGTCGCAGTCCAACCGTCGTCGTTTATTGCGGGTCATGCGAATGACGGCGGATTTGACTTTTGGCGGCGGGTTGAATACATGTTCGTCCACCGTGAATAGATATTCTATATCGTAATATGCTTGTAATAGTACAGAGAGAATACCGTACGCTTTCTTGCCGGGTTTGGAAGCGAGTCGTTCGGCCACTTCTTTCTGTATCATTCCCGAGCAAATGGGAATACGGTCTTTATAATCCAGCACTTTGAAGAAAATCTGGCTGGATATATTATAGGGATAATTACCGATGATGTTGAATTCGCCTTCGGGTATCAATTTATCCAGATCGAGTTTCAGAAAATCCCCTTCCACTAAATCCAACTCCGGGTACCACTCACGCAGATAAGCGACCGACTCACGGTCGATCTCGATGGCGGTTAAATTGATCTGTGGATTTTTGAGAAGGTATTGCGTAAGCACACCCATACCCGGTCCGATTTCAATGGTTCGGCCCGAGGTGATGGTCTGAGCAATTCTTTGGGCGACTGTCAAGTCCGTCAAGAAGTGCTGCCCCAAAAATTTTTTGGCACGTACTTGCTGCATTTTCCGCGTGATAATCGTCCATAAATAGTAAATTTTTTAACAAAAATTTGCACAATTCAATTTTTTGTTGTACCTTTGTGCGCAAATCCGGCTGCAAAAGTACAACTTTTTTTTGGAATGAGCAAATTTATTACGAAAATAATTGATTTTTTCTATCATCCGTTCGAAAAATGGATGTCAAAACAGTTATTTCGTTATGCAGCATGCGGTGGCGGGAATATGTTGCTGGACTGGGTGCTCTATTTCCTTATCTACAATTTCGTCATCGGTCACGATCTGGTATATTTCCAGTTATCTGCCTTCCACTATCAGTTGTGCCTCACGCCGCATATAGCAACGCTGTGCATCGTATTCCCTATCACGTTGCTGACAGGTTTTTGGTTGCAGAAATATGTGACATTCACGGCTTCGGAACTCAACAGCTGGCGTCAGTTAGGGCGATATATCGTGATTGTGGCGGTAAACTTAGCGATCAACTATTTCGGTCTCAAACTATGCGTAGAGACCTTTGGTTGGTATCCGACGCCGAGTAAGATGGTTATAACCATCGTGACTGTTATTATCAGTTATTTAGGTCAGAAATATTATACATTTAGAGTCAATAACGCTTAAATTTTTAATCCTATGTTGTACACACTATGTTCTCATCTTCACACCGAGGTATCTGACATGCCGTTCAAGGTATCGGACTCGTTTATTGAAGAAAATCAAGTAGTAGCCGTTCTGTCCGGTGGTACGGAAGCATTATTCCTGGATCTTCTCAAAGAGAAGAAGTTGGATCTGAAGCGTCCTATTTATTTACTGGTCAGCGAATATAGCAACTCGTTGCCTGCAGCGCTTGAGATTCTCAGTTTCATCCGTCAGCGTAAAGGAATGGCGAAAATCATGCAGCATCCGCAGGATATTATCTTCCCGGATCCGGCTGATACGGACTCGCTGACGCGTACACCGCTTGAGAAAGTGCTGAAGAATGACAAGAAGATGCGTCTGGGCGTAGTGGGTAAGTCGTCAGACTGGCTTATTGCTTCGCAAGTGGATTATAAAGACGTGCTGGCCAAGACCAACTGCGAACTGGTAGATATTCCATTCGAGGAGATCTCGAGTCTGGGTGAAGTAGACCCGGGTATGAAAGGCGCTGAGGCTATCTATATCCGCCTCAAAGTGCTGATTGATAAATATAAACTGGATGGTGTAACGCTGCGTTGCTTCGACCTGTTCACCACTTGCAAGAATACCGGCTGTATCGCTATCAGCAAACTGAATGACGAAGGTATTCCGGCCGGTTGTGAAGGCGATATACCGGTATTGCTTACTTTGATGGCTTGTAAGAAACTGACAGGTCAACCCGGTTGGATGGCTAACCCCGCACGTATCGCGCCGGATGGTCAGATCCTCTTGGCGAAATGTACTATCGCGCTCTCAATGACCGAGAAGCATGAGTACACCATCCATTTCGAGTCCGGCATCGGTGTGGCTATTCACGGTGAAGTAGAGCCGGGTGAATATACACTGGTTAAACTGAGCAATGATCTGAAGCGTCTGTTGGCCGTCAATGTACAGGTAACACGCTGCCAGTACGAGCAGAATATGTGCCGTACGCAGATATGGATCCAGTCTACGCCTATCGTAGCGCAGTATCTGCTTACCTCTCCGCTCTCTAACCACCATATCCTGATCAAGGGTCACCATGCCGCTAAGTTCTGGCGTCCCTAAATGATAAATCAAAAACCGGAATCATACATGTTACTGCATATTCTTTCTTCGAGTCTCCATCAGGAGAAACTGACGCTGCCGTTTGAATTACCGCAGGCTTTTCTGGATGCAAACCAGGTAGTGGCGGTGTTGACGGGCGGCACAGAGTCGCAGTTCGTGCATCTGGTGGAAGAAGGTCTGATAGACCTGCATAAACCCGTTTATCTGATGGTCAGCGGGCATAGTAACTCGTTGGCAGCTTCGCTGGAGATACTCAGTTATATCCGTCAGCATAAGGGTGTAGGCAAGGTGATGATGAATGCCAAGGATACTGACATTCCCGAGATAGCCAAGACGGCGCATCTGATTGTCACACCGGCTGAGGCGGTTATCAAGAGTCATGAGAAGATGCGTCTGGGCGTGGTAGGTATGCCGAGCGACTGGCTCATCTCCTCCGGTGTCAACTATACGGACGTGCTGAAGAAGATGAATATCGAACTGGTAGATATACCTATCAGCGAGATGACGTCTTTAGGTGAAGTGGACCCGGGTATGAAAGGCGCTGAGGCTATCTATGCACGACTCAAAGAACTCGTAACCAAGAATAACTTGCAAGGCGTCACGCTGCGTTGCTTCGACCTGCTGACGACCGTTAAGAACACCGGCTGTATTGCGCTCAGCAAACTCAATGATGAAGGTATTCCGGCATCTTGCGAAGGCGATATACCGACGCTGCTGACCATGATGGTATGCAAACGGCTAACCGGTGAGTTATGCTTCCAGGTCAACCCTGCGCGTATCCAGTCTGACGGCGAGATGCTCTTTGCCCACTGTACCTTGCCGCTCGGTATGACCGAGAAGCATGAATACACCACGCATTTCGAGTCCGGTATCGGTGTGGCTATTCACGGTGACCTGCCTACGGGCGATTACGCGCTCGTGAAGATGAGTGGTGATTTATCCCGTATGCTGGCTGTCGATGTGACGCTCGAGCGCTGTCAGTTCGAGGCCAACCTATGTCGTACGCAGGTATGGATTAAGGCGACTCCTCAAGTAGCGCAGTATTTCCTGACCAATCCTATTCATAACCATCATGTGCTCATCAAAGGGCATTATGCTGCGAAATTCAAATAAATTCAACAATCAACAATAACAAATAACAAATCAAATTATGGTATCTTACAAAGAATTAGGCCTTGTCAACACCCGTGAGATGTTTGCTAAGGCAATCAAGGGAGGTTATGCTATCCCTGCATTCAACTTCAACAACATGGAGCAACTCCAGGCTATCATCAAAGCAGCTGCTGAGACGAAGTCTCCGGTGATTCTCCAGGTATCGAAAGGTGCGCGTAACTACGCTAACCAAACGTTACTCCGCTACATGGCACAGGGTGCTGTAGAGTACGCTAAAGAACAGGGTTGGGAGAAGCCGCAGATCGTACTACACCTCGACCACGGTGATAGCTTCGAACTCTGCAAATCGTGCGTAGACTTCGGTTTCTCGAGCGTCATGATCGATGCTTCTTCCCTTCCGTATGAAGAGAACATCGCGTTGACCAAGAAAGTGGTTGAGTACGCGCATAAGTACGATGTAACCGTAGAGGCTGAACTCGGTGTATTGGCCGGTGTTGAGGACGAGGTTTCGTCGGCTGTCAGCCACTATACCAAGCCGGAAGAGGTAGTTGATTTCGCTACCCGTACGGGTTGTGATAGCTTAGCTATCTCCATCGGTACCAGCCACGGTGCATATAAGTTCACTCCGGAGCAGTGTACACGTGATCCGAAGACCGGTAAACTCGTTCCGCCGCCATTGGCATTCGATGTACTCGACGCTGTCATGGAGCAACTGCCGGGCTTCCCGATCGTACTGCACGGTTCGTCGTCCGTTCCGCAGGAGTATGTAGATATGATCAACTCGCTGGGTGGCAAGCTGCCTGACGCTATCGGTATTCCTGAGGAGCAACTGCGTCAAGCTGCCAAAAGCGCTGTATGTAAGATCAATATCGACTCCGACAGCCGTTTGGCATTCACTGCTGCTGTTCGTAAAGTCCTCACCGAGAAACCGGGTGAGTTTGACCCGCGTAAGTACTGCGGCGTAGCTCGTGACTTCATGGAGGAGCTCTACAAGCATAAGATTATTGACGTCCTCGGTTCGGACGGCAAAGCAGAGTAAATCATAAATTTGAAATCATAAATTTGAAATCATTAAATGGCTTTACCGTTTATGACGGCTGAACAAGCCGCCGAATTGATTCAACATGGTGATGTCTTAGGCATGGGTGGTTTTACGGCTACCGGTGTGCCTAAGGCAGTACCTTTTGCACTCGCGCAGCGTGCAGAGAAACTGCATGAGCAGGGTATTCCTTTCCGCGTAGGACTGGAGACCGGTGCGTCTATGGGCGATAGTTGTGATGGTGCTTTGGCACGCGCACACGCCGTCGAGTTCCGTACGCCCTATCAGTCGAATAAGTCGATGCGTGAGGAGATCAATGCCGAGGGTACCCATTATTTCGATATGCACCTGAGCCATATGGCGCAGGATATCCGCTATGGTTTCCTTCCCAAACCCAACTGGGCCATCATCGAGGCTTCGTATGTAGGTGAGGACGGAACGATTGTGCCGGCCGCAGGTATCGGTATAATGCCGACTATCTGCCGTTATGCGGATAAGATCATCATCGAGCTCAATGAGATGTTCCCTGCTGCTATGCGCGGCATGCATGATCTCTACGAACCGCTTGACCCGCCTCAGCGTCGCGAGATACCTATCTATAAACCTTCTGACCGCTGCGGCTCGGACCATATCAAGGTAGACCCGGCGAAGATTGCTGCTGTCGTCAAGACCAACCGTCCGAACGAGATTCCGGCTTTCACACCCGTAGATGCTGTCACGGCGAAGATAGGTGAGAACGTAGCCCTATTCCTCGAGAAAGAGATGCACGAGGGTCGTATTCCGGCTTCCTTCCTGCCCATCCAGAGTGGAGTAGGCAACGTAGCGAATGCTGTACTTGGAGAACTGGGTAAGAACCCGCATATCCCGCCGTTTGAGATGTATTCCGAAGTGGTGCAGGACTCCGTGGTGGACCTCATCAAGGCAGGCCATTGTAAGTTCGCTTCCGGTTGCTCGCTGCGTCTCGTAGAGAGTAAGATGGCGGAAGTGCTGGCTGATTTGGATTTCTATCGTGACAAACTGTTGCTGCGTCCGCAGGAGACCTCCAACAACCCTGAAATCATCCGTCGTTTAGGTCTGATTGCTATCAACACGGCGCTCGAGGCAGATATCTACGGCAACGTCAACTCGACGCATGTCACAGGTACGAAGATGATGAACGGTATCGGCGGTTCGGGTGATTTCGCTCGTAATGCGTATATCTCCATCTTCACCACCGCTTCGACGGCGAAGAACGGAGCTATCTCGTCTATCGTGCCGATGGTAACCCACCTCGACCATTCCGAGCACTCCGTTAAGGTGTTGGTAACCGAACAAGGTGTGGCTGACCTGCGTGGTAAGAGTCCGCGTCAGCGTGCGCAAGAGATCATCAACAACTGCGTCGCTCCGGAATATCGCGAGATGCTGCAGGATTATCTCAAGTACGCAAAGCACGGTCAGACACAGCATAACCTCTCCCTCGCCTTCGCTATGCATGAGGAGTTCCTCAAGTCCGGCGATATGCGGAATACTAAGTGGGAGAATTATCTTCGTTAAGAATGCGAACGATACGTCTCATAGTCTTTTTGGCTCTGTCCTGCGTTGTCTTCACGGCGCAGGCAGAGACCAAATGGGATTACATCAACCGGCATAATGAGATACGTGTCGGGTGGGGTGACCAACTCTTTGAGACGCTGATGTGGCATAACCCGACCTCCATCGTCAAGACCATGCCCGCTTCGTACCAACAGACCTATCACGAGAACTATACGTACTACCAGCATCTCTGGCTCGAATACCAGTGGCGCTTCACACATTGGTTCTCCTTAGGAGGTATGGTGGACGGCAGTGGTGTCCGCTGGGACGATGTGACGCGGAATGGACAGGGTGACGAGATAGGAAGGGACCCTAACCATCATTTCTATAACATCGTCATCATGCCTACCATCCGTTTCACGTATTTCCACCATGACTATGTAAACCTCTATTCGGGACTGGGTCTGGGCTTGGATATCAACGGAGGTACGGAGACGAATACGAAAGGCAAATTTATCGATGTCGGAGCGGCTGTTAACGTGACAGTCTTCGGCGTGAGTGCTAACTACGACCGATGGTTCATGACCGTCGACTTTGGAGGCATGACTGCGCTGAAGAATACCAATGTCATCTTCATGGCTTGTTCACGAATCATCAATGTAGGTATCGGTGCAAGGTTCTAAATGAAATTTAAAATATCAAATATAAAATTTCAAATAGCACTATTTTTAATAGTGCCTTTCGCTACCTCCTGCCATTTCCATGAGGATGAGTTTGTGGACTTCGCCAATATAGAAGCGGCGAAAGGGATGGCTTTTCAGGTGATAGGTCAGCATGAAACGGACCTCGAGCATGGTCTGCCAACTAACTGCTATTTGCCGGATGGAACGCCTGCATACGCCTATACCGGCGAACAGGACAGCGAAGGCGTGCAGCCGCGTAAGACCAGCAGTGTCACCGGTGCCGCCATCCTGCAGGAACTGCTTAAATACGGCAACCAGAATAAGGTGACGGAGATCGTCGGTACCTATCCGACTATCAACCTTGACATGGATACCATCCGCCTGTCCGGTAAGGTCATGTTACCGCGCGGACAGAAACCCAAACGACTCATCCTTGTCAGCCATTATACCGTGTGCTCCAATGCCGAAGTGCCGTCTAACTGCTTCTCGCTCGAAGGCGTGCTCGTCAAGATGGGCTACGGACTGATCATACCCGACTATATGGGCTATGGCATCACCCGTGATTCCATTCACCCGTACCTCGTCATGGACCTTACGGCGCGCAATGTGCTCGATATGTATTTCGCTGTCAAACCCTGGCTCAAGGCCGTCGATAGAGAACCCGAACAGCCGGAGATCATGCTGATGGGCTATAGTCAGGGCGGCGCAAACACCATGGCCGTGGAGCATCTCATTGAGACCGAATACAGTTCGGACCTTGACCCCCGACAGGTGAAGATCCATCGCGTCTTCGCCGGAGGCGGACCCTATGACGTAAAAGCCACGTACGAGGGCTTTGTCAACACCGGGGTGGCCAGTTATCCTGTGGCCGTGCCGCTCGTCTTACAGGGCATGATTTTGGGCAATAAACTCGATTCTATCAAGATAGAGACCATGATGCAACCCTGGCTCGTAGAGCACCTCGACGAATGGGTCAATTCCAAGAAGTTCACCTCCGGCCAGATCAACCAACTGATAGGCACCAAGGTCACCAGCGAACTGCTCACGCCGAAGGCGATGGACCAGAAGTCCTGGGAGGTATCGGAACTGCAGAAAGCCATGGTGCAGAACTCTATCACCTCCTTCAACTGGATGCCGGAAGCGCCGGTCTATATCCTCCATTCGATGGATGATGAGACCGTACCTTTCACCAATGCATCCAACGCCAAATCCAAGTGGCACTACTCCAATATCACGTATAACTTCGGTCACTACGGCGGACATGTGCAGACCTGCCTGCGCTTCATCTACTCCGTCCAATCGCTCCTCAAGCAAGAAGAGGAAGAAAGGAGGCAGTATGAATAAGATGCGGGTTGTCGGTTATCGGTTATGGGTGATGGGAGTGTTCGCGCTTTTAGCGCTTGCATGCAACCCGGACGCCAAGTATGCCACCAAGGATGTGGAGATCACCATCACGCCGTATACTGTCTCGGCGGGTTATGTAGAGTGTTCGTTTGAGACCAATAAAGAAGCCTATTACCTCATCGACTGCGTGCCGGCGAAAGAAGGATATGATCCCACCCAACCCGAGAACCAGAAGCCGTTCATGATGCTTGCGCTCGACTCTGCCAACTTCAAGTATCTCGAGTGGCGCCATTATCTGCTGCAGGAAGGAGAGACGAATATAGCGCCGTTTGCCAGCCATTGTCTGCAGTACGGCGATATAAACCATTTCTTCACACACCTCACGCCGAGTACCGACTATTGGATTTATGCCTTTGCCGTAGACCCCGACAAACTGCAACCGGTCGGCAAACTGTATCTCAAGAAGATCACCACCACCCCCACCAGCGTTGTCGATGTGCGCTTCGAATACCTCGTGCGCGGCTATTGGGATTATATCTACCCGCTCAATCCGGACGGCAAGATCAATAACCACTTCCCCTATTTCGCCGCTACGGTCGATAGCGCCTTCCTAGTAAACGAACTGGATAGTATAACGCCCGAAGAATACTTCACGGAACTCTTCACGGCATATGCCGAATCGAAGGTCTCGGAGTTTGTCCGCTATGGCGTGCAGGTGACCTATAACGACGGTATCGACTCCCACGAGGAGTTCCAGAAGGGAAATACCTATTATACCGCCATTGTCAGCTTTGACGGCTTCATCGGCAATAATGTCATCTATCGGTTCAACTGGACCGGAGAGGATTTCGAAAAACGATTTACGGATGAGGATTCAATTGTTTCTGACGGGGAAGACGACTGACCCGCGTCTCGCAACCCTTATCGATGAATACCAGCAACGGCTCACACATTATGTGCCGTTTGAACTCGTTATCATTCCCGAGATTAAGAATGCCAAATCCCTCAGTCAGGACCAACTCAAGACGGCTGAAGGCGAAGCTATCCTCGCGCGCCTCACACCTGCTATGGATGTGCTCTTGCTCGATGAACACGGACGTGAGTTCCGGTCTATCGAGTATGCTGACTTTCTCCAGAAGAAGATGGCGTCCGGAAAGGACCTGGCGCTTGTCATCGGTGGCGCGTATGGTTTCAGCGAAGCCGTCTATCAGCGTGCCAACGGCAAACTCTCACTCAGTCAGATGACTTTCTCCCACCAGATGGTTCGTCTCATGGCCATCGAGCAGTTGTATCGCGCCATGACCATCCTCCGCCACGAACCGTACCACCACGAATAAAATTGCGAATTAGCAATAATCGTTATTATAAAGGTTATGAACTCCCGACATATTCTATGCTCGGGTCATAGCGCGAGTATGAATCACGTTCTCGAATAAATGCAAATCAAGCACCCATCGAATGATGAATGCTTGATTTGTGTCGAGAAGAGGTGACTCGAACACCCGACCCCTACGTCCCGAACGTAGTGCGCTACCAACTGCGCTACTTCTCGCTCGCTTTTGCTCGTTTCGATTATTGCTTTGCAATTTTCTCGAATCTCGATTATTCACTGGCGTAAATTTACTCGTTCTTGCAAAAGCGGGTGCAAAAGTACTGCTTTTTTTTGAATTGTGCAAATATTTAGCCAAAAAAAATTAAAAATGCTTGATATTTTAGCGTTTTTATCTATTTTCTCGGCTTTCATCTTCCGGCTTTCTTGCTGAATATGCTACGGATGGCCTTCCATGCCATTTGTATCATGTTCGAGCAATGGTTTACTACCGCTTTCGCAAAGAGCAGGTGTCCGTTCATCCGTTCGCGTTGCACAGCTGCCATACCTTCGGCACGCGCCGTCTCGTATCGCAGATCCTCACTGTTCTTCAGGCCGCTCAGCATACGTATGATAGGGTTCACAAACAGCACTTTGCTGCATGCAATCAGTACCGGAATAAGCATTAGATAGATGGCACCGATAATCAAGCATGCCGCCCATGCGGGCACGTATTGCGCTAGGACGAAGACAGCCGCTACGGCACAGAAGGACAGCACAGCAAACGCCACTAAGATGAGGCATATCGTGAGTAGGAACGAACCCACCACGCGGCTTATCTTATCAATCGCCCGATAGCGAACAACGGCATATTCCGCTTTTGCATAGCTCTCTACTTCGGTCAGGATCTGCTCCTTTGCGTCCTGCATGTCATTCTTGGGATTGTCCATTGTCGGCCTCCATTTCTTGTTTCACTTTCTCACAGCATTCATGCACTTTATCCTTGGCCTGCTCGGCGAGGTCGAGCAGTTCGCTACGTACCTCTTTACCGGAATCAGACATGAGCCATATTACTCCAGCTGCTCCAACGGCTGCGCCTGCCGCAAAGACAAGTGCGCCTTTAATCAGTTTGTCAAACATAATGTATTCGGATTTTAGATATGCGATGCAAAAGTACTACAATTTTCTGACATATGCAAATTTTCTAACAGAAAATGCCATTATCCCATCACCACATCGAGAACCATCATCAGTACAAATCCGATGGCAAAACCGATGGTGCTGAAGTTAGAGTGCGTGCCTGATGAAGCTTCGGGGATTAGTTCCTCTACCACCACATAGAGCATCGCACCTGCGGCAAAAGCCAACAGATACGGCATTGCCGGCAGGAAAAGGGACGCTAATAAAATGATTAGCATTCCGCCAAGCGGTTCGACTATTCCGCTCAACGAACCGATGAGAAAGGCTTTTCCACGGCTATTACCGGCAGCGCGCATGGGCATGGAGATGATGGCTCCTTCGGGGATATTCTGTATGGCGATACCGATAGCCATCGCCAGTGCGCCCATGAGCGAGATATCCGCATGCCCTTCGGTGGCTCCGGCAATGACCACTCCGACCGCCATGCCTTCGGGCAAATTATGGATGGTGACCGCCAAAGCTAACATGGCAGTGCGCGATAGACGAGCTTTGAGACCCTCTGGATGATTGCTGCCCACATGCAGGTGCGGCGTCAGTTCGTCAATCAGCAGCAGAAAACCTATACCTAACAAAAAGCCCACCGCTGCCGGCACGACCTGCATCGCACCTTCGCCGTGAGCCATGTCGATAGCCGGGATAAGCAGCGACCAGACGGACGCGGCGACCATCACACCGGACGCAAAGCCAAGCAGCGCCTTCTGAAGACGTTCAGGCATGTCGCGCTTCATGAAGAAGACAAACGACGCGCCGAGCATCGTACCCAGCAAGGGGATAAGAAGGCCTATCAGGATGGGAGTCATGGCTATTTGCTTTTGGCTTTTTGTGTCAGTCCTTCGATGAGCGCATCCAATGCCGGCATGGAGCCCATGAGACAGTTAATATCATCCATTCTGTCGGACAGTTGTTGCAACAAACATTCCGGAATCTCTTGGGCTTTCTCTTCTAATGCCTTGCCTTGCGGAGTAAGCGATACAATGCGTTGCCTCGTGTCCTCCTTGCCACGTTTGCGGGTGACGAGTCCTTGCTTCTCCATGCGTTGGAGTAGGGGCGTGACGGTGTTCGTCTCCAGATGCAGCAGATGCGCTATATCGTTCACCGGCTGATGATCTTTCTCCCACAGCACAAGCAGCACCAGGTACTGCGGATACGTGATACCCAGCGGCTCAAAATAGGGGAAATAGGCCTGCATAACCAACCGTGCTGCCGTATAGAGACGGAAGCACAGTTGATTATCCAGTTTCAAATGCTCGTACATAGAGTTATGCAGGTTGCCATTTGCAGCGTACCGGCGAAATGATGGCGCCTTCCTTCTTGAGGTCAGCAAATACTTTGTCCACCACTTTGCGATCTAAGCCGGTCATCTCGGCGATCTTACCGGCGTTCACGGGTGCGCCTACTTCGCGCATCGCGTTCAACACTTGTTCTTTTGCTTCCATAATTACATCATTGCGATTAAGAAGTTTTCATAACCCAGTTTCTTGATGTAACCGAGATATTGCTCTTCCCAAGCCATGTGAGCCTCTTCGCCTTCGATCCATTTCTGAATCAGTTTCTGCGTGGTGTAGTCACCTTCGAAAGCCATCAACAGCTGGTTCATTTCCTCCACTGCATTGGGTTGATAATCGGACTCGATTTGCTGTTTCGGATCGTCATAGAACGGGAACTCGATGGTTTTCAGTGTCTCTTGCAGGTCTGCGGGTTTGCAGCCGAGCTCTACCAGACGGTTGAGTACTTCTTCAGCCTCGTCCCACTCTTCCTCTGCTTCCTCTTTCCACTTGTCAGCCAGTTTGTTCCAGCCGTTCAGACGGTCGTACGCTGAGAATGCGAAATGTTGCTTACTGTTACCAAACCATACGGCGCCTGCATAAGCCAGACCCTTCAATGCTTCTTCTTTTGTCATAATTATAGTGATTTATAAGGTTATTTTTTTAATTATTTACTTATTTACTTTAGTAATTGCTATGCCCGAATATTATTTATATCGTTCACGAAGCAAAATTACAATAAATATTTTATATCGTAAGCGACTTATCTAAAAAAGTGCAAAAAATCTTCATTTTGCAAACTCTATTTTGCAATTTTGGCTTTTGGGTGTGCTGTAACAAAAAAGTCCCTCTCGGACTTCGTAAATGCAGTTTTATATATTTATATATAAAACTAAAGAATAGACACTAAAAATTAATGCATGATAAGTGCGTTATAAGTTGGTGATAAGTACGTCGTTAGTACGTGATAATGGTATGCTTCTTGGGGAGGTCTTGGACTGGTCTCCTTCACTTCATCTCGTCCGTATCGAGGAGGATGGTGACAGGGCCGTCATTCACGAAGTCGACCTTCATATCGGCGCCGAAACGTCCTGTCTCCACATGCAAACCGTATTGGTCGCGTAGTACGGTGTTGAAATAGTCATATAGCGGTTCGGCCGTCTCCGGTCGCGCGGCGCGAATGAACGAAGGACGATTGCCCTTGCGGCAGTCGGCATAGAGCGTGAACTGGGAGATGCTGAGGATGGCTCCGCCCACGTCGTTAAGCGCGAGATTCATCTTACCCGCCGTGTCTTCAAACACGCGTAGTTGGGCGATTTTCTTTGCCAGCAGATCCGCTTCGGTGCGTGTATCCGTATCCGTCACACCCACCAGAAGGACGAAGCCTTGCCTGATTTGACCGGCAATAATGCCGTCTATGCGCACTTCCGCGCGGCTGCAACGCTGAACAACAATCCGCATGATAATTATTTTGCGCTTTTGCGCTTGAAGGTGCGTTTGCCGGGTTTGAGCGGCTCCGACTGTGCGATGATTTGTCGCACGTCCGCTTCTGTCAATGCTTCCGCATCGGTGCTCTTGGGCAGGCGGTAGTTGCCTTGCGGCGTATGGATATATGCGCCGTATTTGCTGCGCAGCACCTGTATATCTTTCCACTCACGGATAGGTGTAGCGCTCTGCTGCTTCTCTTCAATCATGGCAATCGCCTCTTCCAGTTTCAGACTCATCGGGTCTTTTCCGCGCGGGATGGAGATGAAGAGTTTGTCATAATGGACGTACGGTCCGTATTTGCCTTCACCCACCGTCACCTCTTTGCCTTCATACTCGCCGAGCGAGAGCGGAAGGGAGTTACGGAAGAGTTCCAAGGCATCGTTGAGGGTGATGGAATAGATGGATTGACCTTTCTTGAGGCTGGCGAATTTCGGTTTCTCTTTGGCCGAGTCTCCAATCTGTACGCACGGACCAATCTTGCTGATTTTGGCAATCACAGGCAGTCCTGTCTCAGGGTCTTCGCCCAACAACCTACCCTCTACTTTTCCCGATGGAATCGAAGAAAGTAATGGTTTGAAGGTCTTATAGAACGCATCCACTGTCTGCACCCAGTCGGCACGTCCGACAGCAATCCTGTCGAACTGCTCCTCTTCGTTCGCCGTGAAGTCGTAACTGAGGATTTCCGGGAAGTTCTGAACCAGAAAATCATTGGTGATATATCCCAAGTCTGTCGGCAGGAATCGTTGGGTCTCTGCGCCGTACAGTTCGCTTTTCTGCTTCTCCATCACCATGCCGTTCTTGAGTGTCAGCACCGCTGTATCGCGTTTGACACCCGGCACCGAACCCTTCTCCACATATTTGACTTTCTGGATGGTCTCGATGATGGTGGCGTAAGTGGAAGGACGACCGATACCGAGTTCCTCCATGCGCTTGACGAGGGTGGCGTCATTATAGCGGAAGGGCGGTTTGGCATAGGTCTGTATCGCCTCAGCGTTCACCAGTTTGAGACGCTCGCGTTGCGCCATAGCCGGCAAGATGCGGCGCTCTTCCGCCTCTTCGTCTGTCGATTGTACATAGACGCGGGTAAAACCGTCAAACAGAATCACTTCGCCCATCGCTACAAACGCATATTTGGAGCCGTGAACGGATACTTCGATAGTCGTCTTCTCGCTCTCAGCCTCCGCCATCTGCGAAGCGATAGTGCGCTTCCAAATCAACTCGTACAGACGCTGCTCGTCTCTCGACGCACCTGCGTTAAGCGTACTCATATAAGTCGGACGAATGGCTTCGTGTGCCTCTTGTGCGCCCTTGGCTTTCGTATGGAACTGACGCGTGTGCACGTATTCCTTACCATATTTCTGAGCAATCACTTCTTTCGAGGTGGCCAAAGCTAGCGTGGACAGGTTGACCGAGTCGGTACGCATGTAGGTAATCAGTCCGTGCTCGTAGAGCGACTGTGCAAGACGCATCGTCTTCGATACCGTGAACTTGAGTTTGCGTGCCGCCTCTTGCTGCAGCGAAGAAGTGGTGAACGGAGGTGCCGGCATATGTTTGGCCGGTTTGCGTTGTACATCGCGTACGATAAACTGTGCCGTGTTGAGACTCTCCAGGAACTCAATGGCGTCTTTCTTATGCGAAAAACGATGGTTCAGTTCGCACTTGAGCACCGAGGCGTCTCCTGGATTTACTCCGATGAAATCGGCAAAAATTCGATATGCTGATGATGCGCGGAACGACTCTATCTCGCGCTCTTTTTCCACAATGAGACGTACAGCTACTGATTGCACACGACCTGCCGAAAGACCGGTCGTCACTTTCTTCCACAAGATTGGGCTCAACTCAAAACCCACGATACGGTCCAGGACGCGACGTGCCTGTTGGGCGTTCACCAGATTATAGTCGATATCGCGCGGATGCTCGATGGCTTCCAGAATAGCCGGCTTGGTGATCTCGTGGAAAACGATACGCTTAGTGTCCTTGTCCTGCAAACCTAACACCTCTTTAAGATGCCATGCGATGGCTTCTCCTTCACGGTCCTCATCGGATGCCAACCAGATGGTATCCGCCTTCTTCGCCTCACGCTGCAACTGCTCTATCAAATGCTCTTTCTTCGCCTCAATGGCGTAATGCGGCTGGTAACCGTGCTCAAAATCTATTCCCAACGAGTTCTTGCCCACCGGTTCGATATCGCGCACGTGACCTTGACTGCTCAGCACATGATAGTCTTTCCCGAGAAACTTACCAATCGTGTCCGCTTTGTGCGGGGACTCAACTATAACCAGATTTTTACTCATAAACAATATATAATAAGGTGTACCCTCAAAATTCGCCGCAAAAGTAGTATATTTAATTTATTTATGCAAATTTTTTTTATTCGCTTGCATATATCAAAGATATTTTGTATCTTTGCAGCCGAATTGAAAAAAATAGTTGTAAAATTTTTAGCGAAATATTTGCATGAACGTTTTTTTAGTCGTATTATTAGTGCTCGCGGGCGTCGCGTTATTATTAATGGAGATGTTCCTCTTGCCGGGTTTCGGCATAGCGGGTATAGGTGGGTTCGCTTGTTTGATAGCGGCTGTAGTGTTGGCATGGCTCTGGTTGGGTCACATGGCGGGATATATCACGCTTGCGGCCTGTCTCGTGCTGTCCGGTCTGGCCATCTGGGGATTCCTGCGCAGCAAGGCGCTTGACAAGATGGCGCTGGACTCGAAGATTGACAGCCATGTAGAGTTGGCAAACAACAAACTGGCCAAAGACGAAAAGGCAGAGCAGAAAGCTCCGAAAGAACCGAAAACCACGAAGGCTCCGAAAGCCCCGAAGGCTCCGAAAGCCCCGAAGGCCCAAAGCAAAAAATCTTAAATTTGCAATCATAAATCATCTATAGTCTTATGGAAGTCTTAAACATCGTTTTGATTACACTCATCGCCATTGCGCTGTGTATTTTCTTCTATTATGTGCCCTTTATGCTGTGGATCAACGCCGCCGTAAGTGGTGTACATATCAGTCTGGTACAACTCTTCCTGATGCGTATCCGTAAGGTGCCTCCCACGAAGATTGTGAACTGTATGATCGAGGCGCACAAGGCCGGTCTGATGGAGGTCAAGCGTGACGGTCTGGAGGCGCACTACCTCGCTGGTGGTCATATTGAGCGCGTGGTACACGCTCTTGTTTCGGCCAGCAAAGCCGGTATCGACCTCTCCTTCCAGATGGCTACGGCTATTGACCTTGCCGGTCGTGATGTATTCGAGGCCGTACAGATGAGTGTCAACCCGCGCGTCATTGATACTCCGCCGGTAGCTGCAGTGGCTAAAGACGGTATCCAGCTGATTGCCAAAGCGCGTGTCACCGTTCGTGCTAACATACGTCAACTCGTCGGAGGTGCCGGAGAAGATACGATTCTTGCCCGTGTAGGTGAAGGTATCGTCAGTTCCATCGGTAGCGCTGAGAGTCATAAGCAAGTGCTCGAAAACCCCGATTCCATCAGTAAATTGGTGCTGTCCAAAGGTCTGGATGACGGTACGGCATTCGAGATTCTCTCGATTGACATCGCGGATATCGATGTAGGTAAGAATATCGGTGCGCAACTGCAGATGGACCAGGCGGAAGCCGATAAGAATATCGCACAGGCAAAGGCTGAAGAGCGCCGTGCCATGGCTATCGCCAGTGAGCAAGAGATGAAGGCCAAGGCACAGGAAGCCCGTGCAAAAGTGATTGAGGCGGAGGCACTTGTACCGCAAGCTATGGCGGAAGCGTTCCGTAATGGCAACCTCGGCATCATGTATTACTATCGCATGCAGAATATCCAAGCCGATACGACCATGCGTGAGCAGATCGTTGGGGGAGAGAAGAAAACTAAAAAGTGAAAATAGCGCTTCTTCAATATCCTATTGAGTGGGCTAATCCGCAAGCGAACATAGGCTTGTTGGATAAACGCTTACGGGCGATAGCGGGCCAGGCCGAGATGGCAGTCGTGCCGGAGATGTTCAGCACGGGTTTCTGTACCGACCGTCCCGACTTGGCGGAACCATGGGGCGGACCTACTTGTCAAGCCTTGCAGCAGATGGCTGACAGTTACGACTTGGCCATCGTAGGCAGTCTCATCGTCTGCGAAGCGGATAAGTTATATAACCGCGGGTTTATGTTCATCCCGCATGGCGCACCGCAGTACTACGACAAGCATCATCTGTATCGTAGCGGCGGCGAAGCAGAGTATATCACGCCCGGTAATGCC
This sequence comes from Paludibacteraceae bacterium, assembly GCA_017507715.1. GTDB lineage: Bacteria > Bacteroidota > Bacteroidia > Bacteroidales > Paludibacteraceae > Colicola. The sequence continues at coordinate 41,690 of JAFWAK010000091.1, forward strand.
CGTCCGGTCTTTGAATACCGTGGAGTCAAGATACGCCTGGCTGTATGCTATGACCTGCGTTTTCCGGTATGGCTCAGGCAGGATAAGAACAACATGTATGACATCCTCATCGTGGTGGCCTGCTGGCCGACGATACGTATCCAGTACTGGGATGTACTGTTGCCGGCACGCGCTGCGGAGAATCATGCATACGCTATAGGCGTCAACATGGTCGGAACGGATGGCATGCAACTCGATTATAACGGTCATTCGGTAGCCTATGACACATGGCTCAAAGATGTAGCCGGATTTGAAGATTATGAGCAAGGTACCCGTATTGTGGACCTGTCCATAGAGAAACTGAGATATTTCCGTGAGGTATTACCTCAATGGCAAGAAGCTGATGGATATCAATTGGCATATTAAACAACTGAAGGCGGAAGAGAGTGCTGCTGCAGAGCGACTCAGTCATGACCTGGATATCAGTCCTGTAGCGGGCCGTATCCTGGCCGGTCGCGGATTGCGTACAGCCGCTGAAGCGAGGGCGTATATACGTCCGTCATTGGATAGTCTGCACGATCCTTTCCTCATGCGGGATATGGGTGCTGCCGTGGACCGTCTCAGTCAGGCTATTGATAACCACGAGCGCATCATGGTCTATGGCGACTATGACGTTGACGGCACAACCGCCGTGGCGCTTATGTATTCTTTCCTGCGCACGCAAACCGATAATATCATCTATTATATCCCGGACCGCTATACCGAAGGTTACGGTATCTCCACTAAAGGTATTGATACGGCCAAGGAAAAAGGCTGTTCCCTTGTCATCGCTCTCGACTGCGGTATCAAAGCTGTGGATAAGATGGAATATGCCAATCGTATCGGAGTGGACTTCATCATCTGCGACCATCATACGCCCGGAGACGTCACGCCGAAAGCGGTGGCAGTGCTTAACATGAAGCGGGCTGACTGTCTCTATCCGTTCAAGGAACTCAGTGGATGCGGTGTGGGTTTCAAACTGGTACAGGCCTATGCCCAGCGTCGCGGATTGGATATGCAGGAGGTATATCGTCTGCTGCCGCTGCTCGCCATGTCAATTGCCAGCGATATAGTGCCGGTCACGGGCGAGAACCGTATCCTCGCTTTCTATGGCCTGCGCGCTCTCAATGCTTTCCCGTCCGTCGGTCTGCAGGCAATCATGCAGGTGGCGGGTATCGAAGGCAAGACCATCACCATCAGTGACCTCGTCTATAAGATAGGTCCGCGTATCAATGCTGCCGGGCGTATCAAGAGTGGTGCCGAAGCGGTGCGACTGCTCATTACTGACGATGCGGAAGATGCCATGCAGTTCGCGCGGGACATCGATTCCTATAACCAGGACCGCCGCGATTTTGACTCCAAGACCACTGATGAAGCCTTGGAGCAACTGCAGAGAGATCCGATGAATGCGAGCCGGTTTACGACAGTCGTCTATTCACCTGACTGGCATAAAGGCGTAGTGGGTATCGCTGCCAGCCGACTGACGGAGACGTATTACCGTCCCACCATTGTGCTTACTGCCGGAGATGATGATATCATCAGTGGTAGTGCCCGTTCGGTAAGTGACTTCGATATATATGCCGCTATTGATACTTGTCGTGACCTGCTTACCAACTTCGGTGGGCATAAGTTTGCCGCCGGTCTGAGTATGCATAAGGCCGACCTGCCGGAGTTCAAACGGCGTTTCGAGGAATATGTAGCGGCGCATATCACACCCGAACAGCAGAAGCCGACACTCGATGTCGAAGCCGAAGTGGAACTGAGTGATATGGACTGGAAGATGTACAAGATTCTCCAATGCCTCGAGCCTTTCGGCCCGGGTAACGAGCGTCCGCTTTTCCTATGCCGTCATCTAATCAACAACCGGAATACGCGTGCCGTGAGTGACGGACGTCATCTCCATTTGGACCTCACGGACCAAGTGGTTGCTATGGACGGTATCGCTTTCGGACAAGGTGACAAAGCCATCCATCTTCAGAACGGCAAATCCATTGATGTGTGCTTCTATCTCGAGGAGAACACCTATCGCGGGCGAACCACCCTCCAAATGAATGCACAGGATATCAAACTGAACTGAAATCATAAATCATCAATAACACTCATGTTTTCTGAAAGAGACACCAAAGGCCCGTCCTTGCGCAAGGGTTCGATTGAAGTAGTATGCGGTTCGATGTTCTCGGGCAAGACCGAAGAACTCATCCGCCGTATGAAACGTGCGAAATTCGCTAAGTTGCGGGTAGAGATCTACAAGCCCGCTATCGATGTGCGTTATAGCGAAGAAGATGTGGTCAGCCATGACCGTAATGTCATCCAGTCCACACCGGTGGATAGCAGTCAGAATATCCTGCTGATGGTCGATGATATCGACGTGGTGGGTATCGACGAAGCGCAGTTCTTCGATATGGGTATAGTGGATGTATGCAAGCAACTGGCGGACCGCGGTATACGTGTCATCTGCGCAGGTCTGGATATGGACTTCAGAGGTGTACCTTTCGGTCCGATGCCGGCCCTCATGGCTATTGCCGATGATGTCTATAAGACTCATGCTATCTGCGTCAACTGCGGTGATCTGGCGTACGTAAGCCATCGTCTCGTGGCTTCCGATAAACGTGTCTTGCTCGGTGAGACCGATAGTTACGAGCCGCTCTGTCGTGAGTGCTATAACAAAGCCATAGTCGCTGAGAACTGTTGATATCATATTACCGTTAGCCATCCGAGATTGTTATACCTATAGCGTCCCGGATGGTTTGTCTATACCCGCACCGGGCACACGTGTCATCGTGCCGCTTATGAAAAAAGAGGTGCGTGGAATAGTCTTGCGAGAGCATACCGAACCTATTGACGAAGCGTTTGCTTCCAAAATCAAACCTATCCTGTCCGTCAGTGATACGGCGCCTGCTGTGTCGCCCGGGCAGTTGGCTCTATGGCAATGGATGAGTTCCTATTATATGTGCCCATTAGGCGATGTAATGGCTGCGGCTTTGCCTGCCGGACTGGATAAACGCCTGCTTAATCCGCCCAAACGCCGTCGTGCGCATATAGCGCCTTACACGGGACCTATAGAACCCATGCACGCGTTATCACCCGCACAATCCAAAACCGTCGTTTCCATCGGTACTTTTTGGTCGTCCGGCAAGAATATCGTGCTGCTGCATGGTGTCACTTCGTCCGGCAAGACCGATATCTATATTCATCTGATTCAGTCGCAACTGCAGCAGGGGAAGAATGTGCTCTACCTCGTACCCGAGATAGCACTGACTACCCAACTGACTTCGCGTCTGCAGCGTATCTTCGGTGATAAACTGACGGTCTATCACAGTCGTTTTACGGACGCAGAGCGTGAGGACCTCTATCTTGCTTCCGCGCGGACAGAACCGCATGTAGTCATTGGAGCCCGTAGTGCCGTTTTTTTACCGATTCCCAACATCGGTTTGATTATTGTGGATGAGGAGCATGATTCCAGTTACAAGCAGGCAGAGCCTAATCCGCGTTATCATGCGCGTGCTGCGGCTATCGTGCTGGCGAAGGAGCATCAGGCCAAGGTGCTTCTGGGAACCGCTACACCTTCTCTCGAGTCCTATTATCTGGCGTTGAAAGGTACGTATGGACTGGTCACACTCACCGAGCGTTTCGGGGGTGCTGAACTGCCAGATATCACCTTGGTGGATCTCAAGCGTCAGTACGAGCGGAAGGAGATGGACGGCCATTTCAGCGACCCGCTTATCGAGCGTATCCGGCAGTGTCTGGCTGACCGCAAACAGGTCATCCTCTTCCAGAACCGGCGCGGCTATGCGCCGCAGATACAGTGCGTCCAATGCGCTCAACCGCCGCGCTGTATCCAATGTGACGTACCAATGACGCTCCATATGCGTGCCCATGAACTGCGTTGTCATTACTGCGGCTATCATGCACCCATTCCGGCTGTCTGCCCGCAGTGTGGCGGCGAATACAAGACCATCGGTTTCGGTACCGAGCGTATCGAAGATGAGATACAGACGCTTTTCCCCGAGGCACGTGTGTTGCGTATGGACCTCGATACCACGCGAAACAAATCCGCTTATCAGGATATCATCAATGCCTTTGCCAACCATGAATGCGACATCCTCGTCGGTACGCAGATGGTCACCAAAGGCCTCCATTTCGATGATGTGCGACTGGTAGCGGTACTCAATGCCGACCCGCTTTTTAATCAACCCGACTTCCGGGCATACGAGCGCGCCTACCAGATGCTGGAGCAGGTGGCTGGACGTGCCGGACGAAAAGGTACCAAGGGAGAAGTATTCATCTAGACCTTCGATACGGCCAATGTTGTATTTGAGATGGTGCGAAACCATGACTACAAAGCCCTCTACGACCATCAAATAGCTGAACGGCAACTATTCAACTACCCGCCGTTCTATCGGGTTATCCGTCTGCAACTGCGTGACCATAACGGCGTACGGGTGCATCAGGTGGCTACTCAACTCCAGACCTATCTGGCGCGTATCTTTGGTCCACGGGTGTCAGGTGTTATCATCCCTTCCGTAGAGCGCGTGCAGGCTTATACCTTGCGAGAACTGACGCTGCGTGTTGAGCAGAGGGCGAATATCGCCGAAGCCAAACGCCGACTCAAAGAGGCAATCGACTATATCTTCTCGATTCCATCGAATAAAAATACGAATTTAATAATAGACGTAGATCCGCTATGATAAACAAAATCCAACGCCGAGTGGCGTATATCAATGAGATGATTGAATCCGGTCATGCCGCTGAGCTGGTGGCAATGGGTGAACAGTATCATGCCAAGCAGTTATCACGTATCGCACGGGCTATCTGCAAACGACCGAACGTGCGTGTGGTGCTCATATGCGGTCCCAGTTCGAGTGGCAAGACCAGTACGAGTCATCGTCTGTGTCTGGAGTTACTGGCGCAGGGCAAACAGCCGGTGGCGTTATCGTTGGATAACTGGTATCTGAATGGAGAAAATATCCCGCTGGATGAGCATGGCAAACGGGATGACGAGTCTGTGTATGCACTGGATATTCGCCAGTTTGAAGAAGATCTCAAGGCGCTTATCGCCGGAAAGGAAATAGCGCTGCCTACCTTCAATTTCCCCAAGGAGAAACGGGAGTACTTGGGCGATACGCTGCAACTGGAATCCGATTCCATCTTGGTGATAGAGGGGATTCATGCACTGAACCCGATTTTGACGGAGCATATTGATGCGGCATGTAAATATAAGATCTATGCAGCGCCGATGAGTCCGGTGTCATTGGATGGACATAAATGGGTGCCGACGCATGTGCATCGTTTGCTGCGTCGTATGAGTCGTGATCTGCGTACACGTGGCAAGAGTCCGCAGCAGACCATCGCCAACTGGCCTTCGGTTCGGAAGGGAGAGAAACAATGGATTGAACCGTTCAAGAAAGTAGCTGACGCGCGCTTTGACACCTCGATGTTGTACGAACTGCCGGCTATCCGTTATACGGTAGAAACGGCGTTGCAGACCGTGCCGGCTGCGGCAGATGAGTATAAGATTGCAGCCCAGTTGCTGTTTTACCTCTCTTTCTTTGAAGGACTGGAGGCTTCGTATATCCCGCGTACCTCTATCTTGCGCGAATTCATCGGCGGAAGCCAGTTCAATGTAGGCTAATTTGCACTTTTTTCTCGAAAAAATGCAGAAAAGTGCTAAAAAATTTGGTCAATTCAAAAAAAAGCAGTACTTTTGCACCCGCTTTCGTTAGAAAGTGCCCTTTTTGGGGCCGCGCTGACGCGCGAAGGCGGGATAGCTCAGCTGGTTAGAGCGCATGATTCATAATCATGAGGTCCCCAGTTCAATCCTGGGTCCCGCTACAAAAACCACTCTTACGGGTGGTTTTTTGTTTGATTATGAATCATGAGGTCCCAAGTTCTTATCTCACTACGTTCGAACGATTATGGTGTTACACCATTTTCAATCCTGGGTCCCGCTACAAAACGTCCTTTGGGGCGTTTTTTGTTTATGTAAACCCTAAACTTTCAACGATAAACTAAAAAAGCTTGCTTTTTTCTTGCATATGTCAAAAAAAAGCAGTAAATTTGCACCGCAAATTATAAACACATATATCATGAAACACTTATTGTTAGGCGATGAGGCTATAGCGCAGGGTGCTATCGATGCCGGACTGAGTGGCGTCTATGCCTATCCGGGTACCCCATCTACCGAGATTACTGAGTACATCCAATTGGCGGAAGCCAAACAGCCGCGCGGTATCCATTGCCGTTGGGCGGCGAACGAGAAGACAGCCATGGAGGCAGCCTTGGGTATGTCGTACATGGGCAAACGTGCGCTGGTCTGCATGAAGCATGTGGGCATGAACGTATGCGCCGATGCTTTTATGAACGCGGCTATCACGGGTGTCAACGGCGGACTGATAGTACTGGCAGCGGATGACCCGTCCATGCACTCCTCTCAGAACGAGCAGGACTCCCGTTTCTATGCCAAGTTCGCGATGATTCCCTGTCTGGAGCCGGGTAACCAGCAGGAGGCTTACGACATGATGGCCTATGGCTATGCCTTGAGTGAGAAACTGAAGACGCCTGTCCTCATGCGTGTCACGACGCGTATGGCGCATAGCCGTGCCGTAGTGGAGACGGTGGACAAGTCCATGGAGCAGAATGCGATGTCAATGCCAGAGAATGTGAATCATTTCATTCTCCTGCCTGCATTTGCCAAGCGTAACTATGCAGAACTGGTAGCGGCGCAACCTACCTTTGTGACGGAGAGTAACACGGCCGGACATAATGTCTATACCCGTGGTGCCAAACCTGAGAAGGCTATCGTCACCACCGGTATCGCGTATAATTACCTCATGGAGAATTACGATCCGGCAATGGGTTGCTCCATCCTGCGCATAACCCAGTATCCGCTGCCAACAGCATTAATAGAGCAGATGGTGCAAGACGGTGCAAAAGAGATATTGGTTATCGAAGAGGGTCAGCCGGTAGTGGAAGAGTTGATCCGCGGCATGGTGCCTTCAAATATCGTTATCAAAGGTCGTCTGACGGGCGATCTGCCCCGTATGGGCGAACTGACGCCGGATAGTGTTCGTCTAGCCCTCGGTCTGGCGGCTCTGCCGACCCATGAGCCGGAAGCGATAGTCGTCGGTCGTCCGCCTGCACTCTGTCAGGGTTGCGGTCATCGCGATATGTATGCTGCCCTCAATGAGGTGGCGCGTGAGTATCCGAACCCGCGTATCTTTGGAGATATCGGATGTTATACCTTAGGCGCCCTCTCACCCTTTCATGCCATCCACGCTTGCGTCGAGATGGGTGCGTCCGTGACGATGGCTAAGGGTGCTGCCGATGCAGGCCAGCATCCGGCGATAGCCGTCATAGGTGATAGTACGTTTACCCATTCGGGCATGACCGGTTTGTTGGACTGCGTCAATGCTAATGCTAACGTAGTTGTCCTCATCTCCGATAACCTTACCACCGGTATGACCGGAGGACAGGATTCCGCCGGTACGGGCCGACTCGAGCAGATTTGCTATGGCGTGGGTGTGCCGCAAGAGCATGTGCGTGTCGTAGTGCCGCTGCCGAAGAATATGGAAGAGATCAAACAGGTGCTCCGCGAGGAGATTGACTATCCGGGTACATCCGTCGTCATCGCCCGCCGTGAGTGCATCCAGACATTGAAACGTCACCTTAAAGCCGCTAAGAAACAATGAAAAAAGATATTATTTTAGCCGGTGTGGGAGGACAGGGTATCCTCTCCATCGCTACCGTCATCGGTGAAGCCGCACTGCAAGAGGGGCTCTATCTCAAGCAGGCCGAAGTACACGGAATGTCACAACGTGGCGGAGACGTGCAGTCGAACTTGCGTCTCTCGTCCGAACCCATCATGAGTGACTTGATAGCCAAGGGTGGAGCAGATCTTATCATCTCGCTCGAACCGATGGAGGCGCTTCGCTATATGGAGTACCTCAATCCGGACGGATGGATTGTCACCTCGTGCGTGCCGTTCCTTAACATCCCGAATTATCCGGAGCTGGAGCAGGTTCTGGATCGTATCCGTGCACACAAGAATCATGTGCTGCTCGATGTGGAGACGCTCGCCAAAGAGGCAGGCGCACCCGCTCAGGCAGCGAACATGGTGCTGCTCGGTGCCGCCATACCGATGCTCGGTATCGACTATGATAAAATGGTGGCCGGCGTGGCACGTGTCTTTGCTCGCAAAGGCGAAACAGTCGTAAATACCAATTTAGCTGCTGTAGAAGCAGGATATAACTATGCGCTTTCCGTTAGATAAACATATTGTTGACTCTATATGCCGGCAGTTCGGCTTGCGTAACTTCCACGAACTGGGTAATGCCAGTATCCGTCAGTTGGCGGGTGTGGTTAAGAATATCGAGCAGGCCACCGGTGTAGAGTATGTCAACATGGCCTTGGGCGAACCGGGTTTGCCGGCGTCCGAGATAGGTATCGAAGCCGAACATCAGGCGCTGCTCAAAGGTTGTGCGTCCCATTATCCCATCATCATCGGTATTCCTGAAGTGAAGAAATGGGGGTCGGAGTTCGTGCGTGCTTTCGTCAACCTCCCGCGTCCGCCCGAGTGCATCTTGCCTACCGTCGGTTCGATGCAGGCTGCTTTTGCGCTCAATATGATGCTTATTCAGTTGCAGCCCGAGAAAGATACGATTCTCTTCCTCGATCCCTGTTTCCCGGTGCAGAAGATGCAGTGTCATGTCATCGGCAGTTGTATAGACGCCTTCGATATAGCCGATTTCCGGGGTGCCAAACTGCGTGACGAGCTGGAGAAGCATCTCAAGAGCGGACGTATCGCAGGCATCCTCTTCAGTAACCCCAACAACCCGACCTGGTCGTGTCTTACGGACGAAGAGTTGCGTATCATCGGCGAACTGGCTACGCAGTATGATGCTATCGTACTCGAAGATCTGGCATACCTCAATATGGACTTCCGTGACCCCGATCGCGGACATCCGTATGCTGAACCGTACCAGCCTTCCGTAGGTCATTACACGCATAACTGTATTCAACTCATCTCGTGCTCGAAGATCTTCAGTTATGCCGGTCAGCGTGCTGCGTTCGTGGCCATCGATCCGGTATTGGCCAAACGTGTCTATCCGGCGCTGGGTGAGCGACTCCATAACAACGGCGAACTGCTGCAGAGTTTTGCATATACTTTTCTCTATGTCCTCTCAAGCGGCGTGTGCCACTCCGTACAATATGGTATGGCGGCCATGCTGCAGGCGGCTTGCGAAGGCAAACTGCGCTATGTGGATAACACGCGGGAGTACGCGCGCAGGGCGCATAAGATAAAGGAGATAATGCAGCGGAATGGTTTTCATATCGTCTATGATACCGATGCCGACGGACAGGAAGTGGGAGACGGCTTCTTCTTCACGTTCGGTTATAAAGACTGGTCGGGTGCCAAGTTGGTGAATAAACTCATTTACTATGGCATATCGGCTATCTCGCTGGAGAGTACCGGTGCCAAACGTGACGGTATGCGTGGTTGTGCTTCGTCTATTCGAGAAGACCAGTACGAGCAGTTGGAAGAACGCTTGCGTAAGTTCAACGAAGATTTTTCTCAATACGATCCCTATGACCCCAGTGAAATACGTTAGTCCCGCTGAGGCGGTGAGCCATGTGCGTTCCGGCGACACGATTGTCGTGCAAGGTAGCACCAGTATCCCTACCGTGCTGCTTAATGCGCTTACCGAGCGCGCAGCCGAATTGCGTGATGTCAAACTCATCTCGGGTTTCGGCGTTCATCCGGACGATGCTCCGTATGCCAAACGTGAGTTGATGGATTCTTTCCGTGCGCTCTCTATCTTTGTGCCTAATACGCTTCGTAAGGCGATGCGGGAGGGCGTGGCCGATACCATTCCTGCTTTCTTGGGCGAAGTGCCTTTCCTCTTCCGCAGCCGGCAGATACCGGTGGATGTGACCTTCTTGCAGGTCAGTGAACCCGATGAGGATGGCTATTGCTCCTATGGCATCTCTGCCGATATCGCATTCTCGGGTGCCGAGTGCTCCAGAGATATCATCGCGCAGGTCAATAAATACATGCCGCGTACGTTCGGAGACCCCGTTATTCATGTCAGCAAACTCACGGCTATGTGCCGCGGTGATATACCCTTGGTGGAAGTGCCGACACCCGTGCCCAACGAGATAGAGACGAAGATTGGCAATAACGTAGCCTCGCAGATTCCCGATGGCGCAACGCTTCAGATAGGTGTCGGAGGTATTCCCAATGCGGTCATCAATGCCTTGCGTAATCATCAGCATCTGGGACTTCACACAGAGGCTATCACAGATGGCGTACTCCCGCTTATCGAAAGCGGTGTCATTGATAACAGCCTCAAGAAAGTACTGCCCGGCAAGTCGGTCGGCAGTCTGATACTGGGTTCCCGTCATCTGTATGATTATGTCGATGGCAACAGGGATTTTGTCATTCGTGATGTAGCATGGACCAATGACCCGCAGATCATCCGGCAGAACCCGAAAGCGATGGCCATCAACTCGGCTGTCGAGGTGGACCTGACCGGACAAATTTGTGCCGATTCCATCGGAGAAACGATTATCTCCGGCGTGGGTGGGCAGCATGATTTTATGTATGGTGCCGCATTGTCGGAAGGCGGTAAATGCTTCATTGCCTTGCCGAGTATGACCAATAAGGGCAAATCAAAGATAGTGGCGCGTTTGGCACCGGGTGCCGGTGTTGTGACGACTCGTTTCCAAGCTCAGTATATCGCTACCGAGCATGGTATCGTCTATCTGCGTAACCTGCCGTTGGCCGACCGTGCCAAAGCGCTTATCAGCATCGCCGACCCTTCTGTTCGGGAAGACCTCGAGCGTGCAGCCGTTGAGCGCTTCGGACTCGGATTCCTCCGCCTCAAATAAACAATATAAACTTTCTACACTTTATAAACAAAAGAGAGACGCACCTGCGCCTCTCTTTTTATACACCATACACTTACACCATCAACCGACGGCACTGCCGTTCTTAACGGGTGCGCTGACGGTGGTAACTACCAGTTTTCCATCTGCATCAACTGCCGATAGAATCATTCCCTGGCTCTCGATACCCATCATCTTGCGCGGCGGGAAGTTGGCGATATACAATACTTGTTTGCCTACCAGAACAGACGGGTCGGGATAACTCTGTGCGATACCGCTCAAGATCGTGCGACCACCCATACCGTCGTCTAACTTGAACTGCAGCAGACGGTCGGATTTCTTCACGTTCGTGCATTCCAATACGGTTGCTACGCGGATATCCGTCTTGTCGAATTCATCAATAGAGGTAGCCTCTTTGATAGGCTCCGGACGCCAGTTCTTGAGCGCCTCGGCCTTAGCGGCCTCTTCGTTCTCTTTTTTGATATGCTCCAGTTTGTCGAGTTGCGCCTGAATAGCCGCATCTTCAATCTTCTCAAAGAGCAGACTCACTTCTCCTAATGCCTGACCTTCCGGCAGCAGATCGATACGGCCGAGGTCTTCCCATCCGATGGTGGCATCCAATTGCAGCATCTTCTCTAATTTCTCCGATGAATACGGGAGGAATGGCTCAAAAGCAATAGCGAGGTTAGCAGCAATCTGCAGTGCTACATGCAGCACGGTGGCCGTGCGGTTCATGTCGGTCTTGGCCAGTTTCCAAGGCTCGGTATCTGCCAGATATTTGTTGCCGATACGGGCAAGGTTCATCGCCTCTTTCTGTGCATCGCGGAAACGGAAGTTCTCTAATAACTGCTCCAGCGTTGCCTTCACGTTCTTGAATTCCTCGATGGTGGCTTTGTCATAATCGGTCAGTTCTCCGCATGCCGGCACTTTGCCTTCGAAATACTTGCCGGTCAGCACGAGTGCACGATTGACGAAGTTGCCGTAGATAGCTACCAACTCATTGTTGTTACGTGCCTGGAAATCGGCCCATGTGAAGTCATTATCCTTGGTCTCCGGAGCATTGGCGGTCAGCACGTAGCGCAACACGTCTTGTTTGCCCGGGAAGTCATCGAGGTATTCGTTGAGCCAAACCGCCCAGTTGCGGCTGGTGGATATCTTGTCGCCTTCAAGATTGAGGAACTCATTGGAGGGCACGTTATCCGGCAGGTTATATCCTTGCGCCTTGAGCATGGCGGGGAAGACGATGCAGTGGAATACGATATTGTCCTTGCCGATGAAATGAATCATGCGTGTGTCTTCGTTCTTCCACCATTTCTGCCAGTCGCCGAATTTCTCCGGTTGCGCCTTGCATAACTCAATCGTATTGGATATATAGCCTATAGGGGCATCGAACCATACATACAGCACCTTGCCTTCTGCGCCTTCAACCGGCACGGGGATACCCCAGTCCAGATCACGCGTCACGGCACGCGGCTTGAGTCCGCTGTCCAGCCAGCTCTTGCATTGTCCGTACACGTTCGGACGCCATTCCTTATGGGTGTTCAGAATCCAGTCTTCCAGCCATGCCTGATATTGGTCAAGCGGCAGATACCAGTGCTTTGTAGCCTTCTTGGCCAAAGCGTTTCCCGTCTCGGCATTGTACGGATTAATCAACTCGTCCGGCGAGAGCGTCGCACCGCATTTCTCGCATTGGTCGCCATAGGCGCCCATCGAATGACAACGCGGACATTCGCCGCGAATATTACGGTCGGTCAGGAAATGGCCGGTCTGTGGGTCATAGAACTGCTCACTGGTTTCTTCCACGAACTGACCGGCATCATACATCTTACGGAAATAGTCCGCAGCGAACTCATGATGAATAGCCGATGTGGTGCGCGAATAGATATCAAAACTAACACCGAATTCAGCGAACGAACGCTTGATCAGTTCGTGATAGCGATCTACTACCTGCTGGGTCGTGATACCCTCTTTGCGGGCACGGATCGTTACCGGAACGCCATGCTCATCACTTCCGCATACGAAGAGCACCTCTTTGCCTTTTAGACGCAGATAACGGGCGTATATGTCCGCAGGAACATACACTCCTGCCAGGTGACCGATATGCACCGGACCGTTCGCATAAGGGAGTGCTGCTGTAATTAATGTGCGATTAAATGCCATATTTTGTGTATTTTTTGTACAAAATGTAAAAAATCAATGATTTTTCTTGCGTATTTCGAAAAAAAGTAGTACTTTTGCGGTCGCAATGTTGTCTTTGTTCCCGAAATCGGGTGCAAAGTTACTACAAAAAATCCGAATACGCAAGAAAATCGTGAAAAAACATCAATCATATTGGGTTTTGCTGCTCGCAGTGCTCATTAGCGGCACAGTGAGTGCAAAGGTGGATAGCTACGTAGGTGCTTATGCCAATGTGGGTGAGTGGAGTTTGATCCCCACACAGAGTAAGTATGGTACCAGTTTCGGTGCAGCCGGTGGATTGGGTTTCCTCTATGAGTTACAGGCCGGCCCTACCTATGGCCAGACGCGTTTCTTGTTCGATATCGGCGTGGGTGCCGACTATGGTATGACCAGTTTCATGCAGGGCTCTAATGCAAAGGTCACCTTGGAGAACCAGGAGGATATGCAGGGCGATGTGTTCGATTATGTGTATGAGATTCAGGACCGCAAGGACCAATATGCGAATTTAGCGCTGCGTGTGCCGATTATGTTCGGTGTGCAGCACCGCCAGTTCTATATGATGGCCGGTGTGAAGATAGGTGCCAACTTGATGGTTGATGCCTATACTACTGCGAATGTCAGGACCTATGGCAACTATCATGATTTCGACCCGTACTATAATATGCCGGAGTACCAGTTCTTCAATCAGATAGCGCTGGAGAAAAAGCAGAAGGCGGGTAGCGTA
>JAFWAK010000092.1 GCA_017507715.1 Paludibacteraceae bacterium
ATCCGATAAATTCTTTCGTCAGCATGGTATGTTATGTCTATTATTTTTCTTTCAACTATCGTCTCTATTGGCGAGTATGTACTCCGGCAAAAACGTTCTTTTGCGGATGGGGAACGCAAAAGCACGAATGCGGGGCCGCATGTTTTTTGAGGAGTAGCATACGAGCGTTAGGCGAGTTACTCCGAAAGAGTAGCATTCCGAACAATTTCTCCGTATAAATCAAACTCTTCGGCCTTTGTGATCCGCACATCATAAAACGCCCCAATAACGGGTAACCGTTTACCGCTCACCCTTATCAGCACCTCGCAATCTACCTCCGGACTGTCGTACTGCGTCCTGCCTATAGCATATTCGCCTTCAATCCGGTCGATAATCACGCGCTCTGTCTTGCCTACAAACTGACTCATCAACGTGCCGCTAATCTCCTGCTGAATAGCCATCAAATCCGCCGCACGTGCGTCTTTCACCTCTTGCGGAATATCGTCTTTATAGTGTTTGTTGGCGTACGTACCTTCTTCGTCCGAATATGCAAAGCATCCCATTCGTTCAAACCGCATCTCTTTTACCCATTCCTTCAACGCCTCAAAATCCTCTTCCGTCTCGCCCGGATGGCCTACCAACAGCGTCGTGCGAATGCAGATACCTGGCACTTTCTCGCGTATCTTGCGTATCAGCGCGTCCTGTTCTGCCTGCGTGATATGCCGCCGCATCAACTCCAACATGTGGTCCGTACAATGTTGCAACGCGATATCCAGATATTTGCACACATTCTTATGCTTGGCCATCACGTCCAACAACGCTTCCGGAAAATCAGTCGGGTAGGCGTAATGCAGACGAATCCATTCCACGCCGGGTACTTGTGCTATCTCATCAATCAGTTCCGGCAGTAAATGCTTCCCGTCACCGGTAACCCGTAACCCATCACCCCTCAAGTCCAACCCGTAACTGCTCAAGTCCTGTGCGATGACGTTCAACTCCTTCACGCCTTGACTTACCAGCCATCTCACTTCCTCTAATATCTCCTCCATCGGCCGGCTGGTGTGTCTTCCTGTGATTAACGGTATAGCGCAATACGAACACATCCTGTTACACCCCTCGCTTATCTTCAAATACGCATAATGCTTCGGCGTTGTAAGGTGTCGTTCAAAAGAAGAACAACGTTCCCTTCCCTTTAGGGAGGGGGTAGGCCTTTCCGTAAGTTCTCCGACCATCCCTTCAAAGTCAAACTTCCCGTAATAACTATCTACCTCAGGTAACTCAGCCTCTAACTCCGCACGATAACGCTCACTCAGACAACCCATCACAATCAGCTTCCGCAATTTTCCCTTCTTCTTCCGCTCGGCCATCTGAAGAATCATGTTGATACTCTCTTCTTTCGCATCCCCGATAAATCCGCAAGTATTGATCACACAAATCTCCCCCTTTGGATCTTCCGAATCATGCACACAATGCCATCCGACAGCCTCCAGCTGCCGCATCACACGCTCTGCATCCACTAAGTTCTTTGAACACCCAAGCGTTATAAAATCTATCTCTCCTTTATGCATTTTTCTGTCGTCTCTCCGCTCGTCGGGGATGTCTCCCCTTGCCGCGGGGCGCTCCCTTCTTAAAACATGTACATGGTGCCGTTTTTGTCTAAATAATAGTGTTCGGATTGTGAGCTTATCGGCCCGAAATTATACAAGATGCCGATACTTTTGCCCGTCAGCCGCATGTAATTCCATACTTGTTGCCGATGTTCTGCACTTAATTTTTCAACGGCTTTACATTCAAGAATAATTTCGTTATTTACCAAAAAATCAACATAGTGTTTGTGTGCTATACGCTGACCATGGTAGGTTATTTCAAAATAGTACTCTTTTTGGTATTCTATTCTTTGCTCGTCAAAAAGTATCTTTAGAGCATCTTGGTACATGTACTCGTTCAAAAACGGCCCCAAGTCTTTATGTACAATGTGGCAACAACCGTTGACGGTATAACACCTCTTTTTGAGGGCATCTAACCACTCGGGGTGTTCGTCTGTTATTCTCTTCAACGTGTAATGCATTGTACAAACTGTGCAATTTATGTATGTTTATCGCTGCGAATGAGTCAGTCGGTATAATAGCAGCTCTGCTGCTGCGGAATTGGATAGTAAGGTGCGCTACAAGCTCGCTTGTTAGCGCGGATTAATAGGCAATTACGCTCAAGGCCGCGTAGGCCGATATACCGATTTGTCTCATGAAGCAGTTTTTATCTATGTGTATGTTCCTCAACTAATTTCCCAAATCGCAATGGAACTTCAGTCGTACGAGCCGTACATGCATCTCGTCGTAGTAATCTTCGCCGAGCTCATCCATCGCCTTGCGGATATTATCGTCGTCAGCCTCTTTGAAATAGTCGTATATCTCCTGCTCTTCGTCCGGATCGACCACTTCCTGAATGAAGTAATTGATATCGATCTTTGTGCCGGAGAATACAATCGCCTCCAACTCATCCATCATCTCCTCCATCGACATGCCGTTGCTCTCGGCCAGATCGTCCAGATCCACGCGACGGTCGATCGCCTGAATGATCTGTTTCTTGCGGGTCGATTTCTTCGCTACGGTGCGAATGCGCAGGTCTTCCGGACGGATGATCTCGTTCTCGTCAACGTACTCCTTAATAATATGCAGGAACTCGTCGCCGTAGCGTTTAGCCTTTGCTACACCCACACCCGGAATCGTCAGCAACTCTTCCATCGTGATCGGGTAGGTCGTGGCCATCGCTTCCAGACTCGGGTCTTGGAAAATCACGAACGGCGGCACGTCATTCTTCTTCGCCACTTTACGACGGATATCCTTCAGGATAGCGAACAGCACCTCGTCGGCCGCGGCACATGTGGCGCCAACGCCTTCCATGTCGAGCTCGTCCTCGTCCTGCACCTCAATCGGCACTTCGAACTTACCCGGCTTGCGGATGAATTTCAGGCCGTCTTTGGTCAGCTTCAAGTCGCCGTACGAGTCCACATCTTTCTTGAGCATCCCTACCACCAGCGCTTGACGGATGATGGCGTGTAAAGTGCTCTCCTCCTCATCGCTGGCTGCACCGAAGTTCTCCAACTCGTCGTGGTGATAACTCATCACTTCTGCCGTCTGGTTGCCGTGAAGGATATCTACGATATGTTCGGCTTTGTGTTTCTCGTTTACTTGCTGGATGGTCTCCAAGATCAACTGCAGCAACTCACTCGCATCTACCTGTTTGTAACTCTTCCGGCAGTTGTCGCAGTTGCCGCATTTCTCCTCGGTGTACTCTTCGCCGAAATAGTGCAGCAGCAACTTACGCCGACAAATCGTACTCTCCGCATAACTCTGCGTCTCGAATAGCAACTGGTTGCCGATGCCGATTTCCTTTGGCGTCTTGCCTTGTTGGAAGCGACGAAGTCGCTCGATGTCCTCTTGCGCGTAATAGCAGATACACTGGCCTTCGCCGCCGTCTCGTCCGGCACGACCAGTCTCCTGATAGTAGCCTTCCAGGCTCTTCGGAATGTCATAATGCACAACGAAGCGCACGTCCGGCTTGTCGATACCCATTCCGAAAGCGATGGTCGCTACGATTACCTGACACTCTTCCATTAGGAAGGCATCTTGGTTGGCTGTACGCGTCGCCGCATCCATTCCCGCGTGGTAAGGCCGTGCGCTAATACCGTTCACGTGCAATACTTCCGCCAGATCCTCCACTTCTTTTCGCGCAAGACAATAGATAATACCGCTCTTGCCTTCCATTCCGCGAATGAAACGCACAAGGTCCTTATCCACATCCGCTGTCTTCGGACGTACTTCGTAATATAGGTTCGGGCGGTTGAAACTGCTCTTGAAAACCGTCGCGTCAGGCATGCCTAGGTTCTTCTGGATATCTTTCTGCACTTTCGGCGTAGCCGTTGCCGTCAACGCGATAATAGGCGCCTTGCCGATACGCTGCACCATACTCCGTATCTGACTGTACTCCGGACGGAAATCGTGACCCCATTCGGAAATACAATGAGCCTCATCTACAGCGTAGAAACTGATCTTCACGCCTTGCAGGAAGTCCACGTTCTCGTTCTTCTGCAGACTCTCCGGAGCCAAGTACAGGAGTTTTGTCTTGCCCGCCAGAACGTCGTCTTTCACTGCGTTGATCTCCCCACGACTCAGACTCGAGTTGATGAAATGCGCCACGCCTTCCTCTTCCGAGTAGTTACGCATGGCATCTACCTGGTTCTTCATCAACGCGATCAACGGCGAGATAACAATCGCTACACCCTCCATCACCAATGACGGCAACTGATAACAAAGACTCTTACCACCACCGGTCGGCATCAACACAAACGTGTCCTTTCCGTCAATCACATTGCGGATAATAGCCTCCTGATTGCCCTTAAACGTGTCGAAACCGAAATAGGTCTGTAGCGCCTTTACTAAATCTTCATGTGTTATATTCATAACCAATAATCCAATTTGGGCACAAAGATACAAATATTATTTGATATATGCAAATCTCTGCACCATTTTTTTGTATTTTATCCTATCCCCTAAGATCCTGAATCATACCAATTACCTATCAATTACCTAGGCTTCCCCAAGGATCGCCCAAAGATCACCCAAGGATCGCCCAAGGATGGATGGCGGTTTTGTACAAAGGCATGCTTTATGTGTATATATACTATGTATATATACAGTTTTTGTTCGTCTTCCTGCGAAAAAATATGCGTTTTTCACCCTCGTTTTTTGCCTGTTTCTGCTGCTATTCCTTAATGAAATAGACTATTTCTTTAGGAAAATACGAAAAAAATGCGCTCAACTCTTGCGTAATTAAAATTTTTGTAGTATCTTTGCAGCCGATTTAATTAAATCGAAGCTTAAGCTTAATTGAAAAATACTATGCAGAAACGGAATTTGTCCTTCACACAACTCTTTAATTTGAGTTTTGGTTTCTTCGGAGTTCAGATTGCTTATGCGCTGCAGAGCGCTAACATCTCCCGCATTTTTGCTACTTTGGGTGCCGACCCGCATACGCTCAGTTTCTTCTGGATTCTTCCGCCGTTGATGGGTATGATTGTGCAGCCGCTCGTCGGTAAGTATTCGGATAAGACTTGGACGCGTCTCGGGCGTCGTAAGCCATACCTGCTCGTGGGCGCGCTCATTGCTGTGGCTGTGATGGTTCTCCTGCCGAATGCCGGTAACTTCACCTTCGCCCAATCGGCCTTCTTGGGTCTTAATGCGGCCATGTGGTTCGGACTCTTTAGCCTCATGTTCCTTGATACCTCTATCAACATCGCCATGCAGCCCTTCAAGATGATGGTCGGCGACATGGTTAATGAGGAGCAGAAAGGTACAGCTTATGCCATTCAGTCGGCTCTCTGTAATGCCGGCTCGGTCGTAGGTTACCTCTTCCCGATATTTTTCACGTGGATCGGCATAGCCAATACGGCTCCGGAGGGTGTTATCCCGGATTCTGTCAAGTGGTCTTTCTATGCTGGTGCAGCGATTCTTATCCTCTGCTCGCTCTATACCTTTGCTACGGTCAAGGAACTTAATCCGGAAGAGTACGCTGAGTTCCATGGACTAAATAAGAAAAATGACCAATCACCAATCACCAAAAACGAAGTTAATCGCGCCCTTGCGGCAGAGAATAACCAATCGGAGGAAAAAGGCTTCATAGCCTTGCTCCGTGAGGCTCCCTCCGCTTTCTGGACGGTCGGACTTGTGCAGTTCTTCTGCTGGGCGGCCTTCATGTATATGTGGACCTATTCGAATGGTGCCATTGCTATCAACTGCTTCGGTTGGGATGGTGTGAATGCCGCGGATGCTGCTTTTCAGAATGCCGGTGGATGGGTTGGAGTGGTCTTCTGTGTGCAAGCCGTAGGCTCGCTCCTCTGGGCGGCTTTCCTCCCGAAACTCGAGCACTGGACAGGCAATAAGGGTGCTTATGCTATCTCGCTTGTGGTAGGTGCTCTTGGCTTCATCTCCGTGTGGTTTGTGACGAACCAGTATATCCTTTGGATCAGTTACCTGCTTATCGGCGCTGCATGGGCTGCCATGCTCGCATTGCCGTTTACCATCGTTACCAACGCTATCAAGGGTGGTAATATGGGTTATTACCTCGGCCTTTTCAACTGTACTATCTGCGTTCCGCAGATTGTTGCAGCCCTCTGTGGCGGACTTCTCCTTAAATATATATGCGCGCATGTACAGGCCGGAATGCTTGTCGTAGCCGGAGTGCTTCTCCTCCTCGGCGCTGCTGCCGTCTTTACCATCAAGGAGAAAGAATAAGGCTGAATACTGAAAACTGAATACTCATTAAAACAACACAAACAATATCTATTATGAAAAACAAAACACTTTCCCTTAGTCTGATGGCTTTGATGCTGGCGTTCAGCGTGGCCATCCAGGCACAGATTACGGGTACCGTGTTGGAAGAGGCTTCCGGCGAACCGGCTATCGGCGCCAGTATTCTTCAGGTAGGTACCACTAATGGTGTGATTACGGACTTTGACGGTAACTTCACCCTCAACGTGCCCGAAGGAACCCAGATCCAGATCAGTTACATGGGTTTTGCAACGCAGACCCTCGCTGCTAAGAACGGCATGATCGTTCGTCTGGCGGAGGACACGCATCAACTGCAGGAAGTTGTAGCTATCGGTTACGGTTCGCAGAAAAAGAAAGAAGTAACGGGTTCTGTCGCTTCCTTGAAAGCAGAGGACTTTAACGCAGGTGCAAAAGCAAGCCCTGCAGGACTCCTCCAGGGTAAGGTGGCCGGTTTGAACATCAGCCGTACGACTTCTGACCCGACTTCCACCGGTTACAACATCCAGATTCGTGGTTTCTCGACTCTTGGCCAGGGAACCGGTTCGAACCCGTTGTATATCGTGGACGGTGTGCCTACCGATAATATTGATAACATCTCTCCGGACGAAATCGCTTCGATGGATGTCCTCAAGGATGGTTCGGCTGCTGCTATCTACGGTACGCGTGGTACGAACGGTGTCATCCTCATCACTACCAAGCGTGGCGCTGCTGCCGGTGGTGACAAGGCCGAGACACAACTCGAGTACAGCGGCTACGTGAACGTAGCTTGGAACAACTCGTCGCTCGGTATGGCGAATGCAGAGCAGTTCCGTAACCTCGGTACGATGACCGGTGGCAAAATCGCAGGTCTTGATCACGGTGCAACGACCGACTGGACGGCTGCTATCTCGCGTAAAGCTGCTATCACCCATAACCACAACCTGGCTATCTCGGGTGCGCACAGAAACTTCAGCTACCGCGCTTCTGTTAACTTCAAGGACGCACAAGGTATCGCGCTCAAGAACGGTCGTCGTGAGATCGTGGCTAAGTTGGCTGCTGATCAGAAAGCACTCAACGGTTGGCTCAAACTCCAATACGACGCAACCTACATGCACTATCGTAACGACTTTTCGGATGATGCATTCTATACTCAGGCTGCCCTGTTGAACCCGACCATGCCTATCTACGATGAGGCTTCGCCTAACGGCTTCTATCAGGTAACCAATAGTGGTCAGAACAACCCGGTTGAGTACATGAACTACCTCAACGCCTATAAGGATGGTAACTACTTCCGCGGATCGTTGAAAGCGACCGTAGATATCAAGGCGGTTCCCGGTTTGAAAGTCAATGCCTTTGCTGCTTTCGAAGAGGGAGATAACAGATACTACAAATATGTAGATCCGCTGCTGTCATCTCCGAATGCTGCCAGCGCTGGTGACTGGGCTAACCGCAGCATGGATAACAACTTCACGCAGTTGTATGAAGCTACTGTAGATTACGCAGGTCAGTGGGGCGGACACACCCTTACGGCTGTTGCCGGTTTCTCCTATCAGCACTTCATGAACGACTGGGAGAATATTGCTAACCGCGGATTTGTAATGTCAAGCACGATGTACTACCGTATCGGTGAAGGTGCTGCAGACAAGTCCAACTTGACCGTAAGTTCCGGTCGTAGTTCTTACGCGCTGGCTGCTGCTTTTGCACGTGTGAACTATAACTACAAAGAGAAATATCTCGTTTCCGCTTCTGTTCGTGCTGAGGGTTCGAGCCGTTTCGGTGCGAACAACAAGTGGGGTCTCTTCCCTGCAGTCAGCGCAGGTTGGCGTATCAAAGGTGAGGACTTTATGTCGGATGCGGACTGGTGCGATGACCTCAAGCTGCGTGCCGGCTTCGGTGTGACGGGTAACAACGTAGGCGAGAGCCTCAAGTCGATTGCACTTCTCTCCAAGAGAGACGTGATCACCTTCGCAGGCAAGGACATCAATACCTACACCGTAACCCAGAATGTCAACCAGGATCTGAAGTGGGAGCGTAAGTTCGAGTACAACCTCGGTTTGGATTTCGCATTCTTGAAGAACCGCCTGACCGGTAGTTTGGAAGGTTACGTACGTAACACCAAAGACCTGCTCTGGTACTACGAGGTTCCGACTCCGCCGTATCAGTACACCACACTCCTTGCTAACGCAGGTGAGATGCTCTCCTACGGTGTTGAATTGGCGCTCACTGGTATTCCGGTTCAGACCAAAGACTGGACTTGGACTTCCGGCCTGACGCTCGCTTGGAACCAGAACAAGATCACCAAGCTCAGCGATCCGGACAAGGGCTTTAACTATTCGACTTCGCCGCAAGGTAACCTCTATGGTAATAAGTTCAACGGTTCTGACTCCTATACGCAAGTGCTGGAGGAGGGTGGTATCGTAGGTCAGTTCTACGGATATAAGTTCTTGGGTATTAACAGTGAAGGTAAGTGGGTCTATGAAGACCGTTACGGATCTCCGACTGCTAACCCGACCGCCGGTGATAAGCAGTACCTCGGTAGTGCACAACCGGTTCTGACTTATGGTTGGAACAACACCATCAAGTGGAAAGATCTGGATATCACTATCTTCTTCCGCGGTGTGCTCGGTAACAAGGTGCTCAACGCTACCCGCTTCATGTACACCCCGGACGGTACGGACGTTACGACCGACTACAACTACTTCGTGAAGGATATCGCATCGGGCAACGGTGCAGCTATCAACGGTGGTGCCGTTTATGCGGACTACCAGCACTTCTCTGACTACTGGCTCGAGAGCGGTTCGTACCTCAAGTGCGACAACATCACAGTAGGTTATACCTTCAAGTTCCCGGAATCGAAGTACGTTCGTTCGCTCCGTCTCTATGCTACCGGACAGAACCTGTTCACGATCACCAGCTACTCCGGTCTTGATCCGGAAATCAACACCAGCTGTATCGACTACCCGGGTATCGATATCAATAACTACTATCCGAAGACGGGTTCCTTCCTGTTCGGTGTAAACTTGAATTTATTGTAATTTAGCAAACAGGTATATACTATGAAAAAGTTTATGAAATATGCGCTGATTTGCGCAATTACGCTGCCGGTCTTCTCTTCCTGTAATATGCTCGAGGAGGATACCTTTGGTGCAGCTACCGTAGATGGCATGCTCCAGAACGAAGAGAACGTCGTTTCCCTCGTTGGACAGGCTTATGCCGACTTGCGTTTCATGCACGACCACTGGGGATACTGGGGCGTGAATACTCTGACCGCAGACGAAGGTCTCTGCCCGGTACGTGCCGGTGGTGACTGGAACGACGGTGGTTACTGGAAGAACCTCAACACACATAACTGGAACTCCTATGGTAAGGCGTTTGAGAATATCTGGAACTGTACCGTTTCCGGTTCGGTCCTCTGTAACAACATCCTCGAGACCCTTTATGGCAACGAGGCAAACATGACTCCGGAACTCTACGCGATGTACGTAGGTGAGATGGAAGTGCTCCGTACGTATTACTACTATCTGCTCTTCGACTCCTTCGGACGTATTCCGTACATGGAGGACTATTCCGATCGTAACGAGAAGTTGCTGGATGTACCTGTTACATGGGCGCACCTCATTGCTTGTCTGGAGAAGAACGCGCCGAACATGGCTATCGTGGACGACGCCAACCGTACCAACTATAACGGACGTTGTACCCAGGCGATGGCATATGCCCTCTTGGCGAAGCTGTACCTGAATGCCGAGTCCTACGGCTGTACGCCGGAGAACGTCATGGCTGCTGAGCGTACCGTAGATTCGCACAACGGTAAGAAGGGTAGCAAGCTCATGGAAGAAGCAGGTATTACAATCACTTCTGCTGCGGACTTCTACACCAACGCCGTTCGCTGCTGTAACGAAGTGATTGCTTCCGGTTCGTACGAGATTGAGCCGAGCTACTTCAACAACTACCTCATTGATAACGGTAAGTCCAAAGAGAACATCTTCACGATTGTAGAGGACGGTACAGTAAATAATGAGCGTGACGCATACGCATGTAAGAACAAACTGCGTATCGAGTTCCTGACGCTCCACTATCTGTTCCAGACTCGCTACAACCTCGTGCTTGATTGCTGGAACGGCTTTATCGCTCGCCCGAGTTATATGGAACTCTTCAACGATCATGACGTGCGTGGTGACGGTTATGAAGGTCTCGGTACCAACAATACCAAGAAATGGGGTTGGTTCGTAGGTCCGGTTTGCGCAAAAGGTTCGACAGAACCGTTGCTGGACAAGGACTCGCTGCTCATCATCACACGCAGCGTAGCCTCTCTGGAGCAGGCGCTCCGTACCGATGGCGCACGTATGTTCAAATATGAGTTGGATCAGACCGGTACCTATAAGTACATGGAGAACGACTTCGTACTCATTCGTTATGCGGACGTAGTGCTCATGAAGAAAGAGGCTGTTCTCCGTGGTGGTAACGACACCAAGCCGGGTATCGAAGATGCTGCCATCACGGCACTCAAGACGCGTACGTTTGCTTACAGCGATGATCCGGTGGCTGCATTTGATGCGGCATATCCGGATGCCTTCACGGTCCTCGGAAGCGACCTCAAGAGCGGTATCCTCGCAGAGCGTGGACGTGAGCTCTCTTGGGAAAACTGCCGTCGTCGTGACCTCATCCGTTTCGGTCAGTTCGAGAACGTGCAGTACGTGACCAACCAGGCTCCGACTCGCCGCTGGTTCCCGATTCCGTTCGCTATCCTCCAGAAATCTGTTATTGGTGAGGACGGCAAACCGCTGTGGACCCAGAATGAAGGCTATTAATGCAAATTCGTTAAAGACGAAGATAATTTTCAATTAACCCAATTAACATTATTAACAAATTCACAAAAATCATGAAGAAATTTGGTTTTATGATGATGGTTGCTGCTATTGCAGCATTCACAATGACTTCTTGTAAGCCGAACAACAACAACCAGAATCTTGACGACATCGTTGAGAATGGTTTCTACGTAACCGGTGAGGCTGTTGCTATGCCGAATCTCGTAGCTCAAGGTCAGTTCGCTGTTGGTCACAACGAGGCGAACAACAATGAGCTTCGCGAGGGTATGTACGAGAAGTACGTAGTTATCGAGGCTGGTAAGGAATTTTCGTTCGTTCTGAAAGCAGGTGACGAGAATACCTATTACACCGCTACGCTTGCTAAGCAGGAGTTGATTTCTGACGGTACCAACCCGATGGGCTATTTTGGCGCACTTAGCATTGGTAACGCTGCAATGAAAGTGGAAGAGACCGGTCTGTATCACATCGTTCTTGACCTCAACCAGGATCAGAAACTGGACGCTGCTGGTGGTCCGCAAGTGATCATCGCTCCGGTTAGCTGGGGTATCTCCGGTGGTATGAACGGATGGTCGATGACCGTTGGCCAGAAGGCTGCTAACGCTTATGAGTGGACTTGGGAGAACGTTGAGATTCCGGGTAACTCGGAGTTCAAGTTCAAAGATGAGAATGGTTGGAAGATCTTCCTCGACGGTGAGACCCAACAGGTATCTGCTAACACCAACCTCGGCCAGAACATGGTTCCGGGTGCAGGCAACATCGCAGTTGCTGAAGGTGGTGTTTACAACATCAAGTTGACTTGGAAGCTCGCTAAGGGTAATGTAGAGGATGGTTACACCTATGAGCTCGTTAAGGCTGGTGACCTCACATTGGATCCTGCTACCTTCGTAGTTGGTATCTCCGGTGAGATGAACAGCTGGGGCGATCCTTCGGGTCTGCTGTTGGCTAAGTACGACGCTGCTGCTTCGAACGTAACTGACGCTGCTACCAAAGCTGGTACATATGTTTACAATATGGAGAGCGTAACCTTCGCTGATGGCGTTAAGTTCAAATTCCGCGCCAACGGTGCATGGCTTGGTTTGGCAGACGTTACTGCTACCGGTGTTGAACTCGCTGAGGCTGATGGTAACATCACTTTGACTCCGGCTGGTACGTACAACATCGTTATCACTCTCGTTTGGGACGGTAACGGTATCACTTCGTTCAGCGCTGCTTTCACCCCGGGTACTCCGGTTGAGACTACGACCATTACTGTTACCGGTATCGTTCCTGCTGGCTGGGAGACTTGCTACCTCTGGGCATGGAATGGCGCAGGCAACTTCTTCGCTGCTTGGCCGGGTGAGGAACTCCCGATCAACGAGGGTAAGGTTACCTATACCTTCAACGATGTTATCGCTCCGATTAGCGTTATCTTCAGCAATGGTAGCGTTCAGACCAGTGATATCGGTGATATCAATGGTAACGTCGAGATCACGATTGCTGACTACCTGCAATAATCAACCCTGTTGATTCATTAAAAATAGGCGTGCTTCGGCGCGCCTATTTTTATGTTTCGCAGCAGACTTTCGGGAAAGGGACGAAAAAAAATGAAAAAAAATTTGCGTATCTGAAATATTTGTTGTAACTTTGCAGCAACATTTAAAATGCCGAAGTATAACCTTTAAATTAATACGCATATGAGACTCGAAGTTTTACTCTATTCGTTGATCTTTATTCTAATCGGACTGATGCTGGTTTCCCTCTTTCTGGTGTGGAACTGGTTCGACGCCCGTGAGCGCCTGAAAGTCGTTCGTGAGGTAACCCGCGAGCAGACCATTCATGCCATCCGTCATGCGCATAATAAATGCCGTATTTTGCTTTACATCAGTCTGGTACTGACTCTTTGCTATGTGCCCATTCCCTTTGTGTTAGGAGAGTATTACGGTACGTTGGCATACCCGGGCGTTGTCTTTATTGCGGATGCCCTGATGCTCTTTGGCCTGCGTGCTCGCGCGAAAGCTTATCTGGCATCTATTGACGAATATGTGAATGAGAACGAAGAGCATGTGCGTGAGGCAGCTGCACAGCGTGAGCAGCAACGCGAGCAATGGAGACGCGAAGCTTCGACGCTTAACCCGCAGGCAGAAGCATATATCAAAGAGGTCTTCGGCGATGATTACGAGGTTTGGTATCGTCATGATATATTGACAGGACGTAATGTCCTTGCGAATCGCGAACTCGGTCTGCTTTATGCGCAAGGTATCGTCATCCCGTTTAATGAGATCATGGAGGTGCGCTTGGGGCGCAAGGACCTGAAGCTCGTCACTTCTAACTCTACCTATCCGTTTATTACCATCGACTTCGGTGCGCTGCCTATCAACCCCGAAACCGGTAATAAGTACATGGATGAGATTGCAGCAGAGATTCAGAAACTCATTCCGTAAATTATAATTACAATGCATAAAAAAAGAGGCACGCGCCTCTTTTTTTTATACACTATATATCATACATCATACATTAATAGCTCTCTTCGGTAGAAGGGAAACTTTGGTCTTTTACTGCTTCTACATATTCGCTTACTGCGCCTTTTACTTCCTCTGCTAACTTTGCGAAATGCCGCAGGAACTTCGGTTTGAAGCCTTGGTTGAGACCTAACATATCATGCAGTACCAGCACTTGTCCGTCGCATTGATTGCCGGCTCCGATGCCGATAACCGGGCAGCTGACAGCTTTCGTCACTCTGGCAGCCAAAGCTGCAGGAATCTTCTCTAATACGATGCAGAAACAGCCCGCTTCATCTAATAACTTGGCGTCGTGCAGTAGTTTCTCTGCCTCTGCCTCTTCTTTGGCGCGCAGACCGTAGCCGCCGAACTGGTTCACGCTCTGTGGTGTTAGACCGAGGTGACCCATCACCGGCACACCGGCTTGAATCATGTGGCGAATGGACGGTAATATCTCTTCGCCGCCTTCCAATTTTACGGCATCGCAGCCGCTCTCTTTCAATACCTTGATGGCATTGCGTACTGCTTCCTCTTCGTTCACTTGGTAACTGCCGAACGGCATGTCGCATACTACCAGCGCATGTTGCGCTGCGCGAACAACACCTTTCGTAAGGAAAATCATCTCGTCTAATGTAATAGGCAGCGTGTATTGGTTTCCGCAAACCACATTGCTTGCGCTATCGCCTACCAGCAATATATCAGTACCTGCTTCATCTACCAGACTTGCAAGTGTGAAATCATAACTGGTCAGCATGGCGATTTTCTCGCCGTTTACCTTCATCTGACGCAGTTTGGCTGTCGTCATTCGGGTATTTTGTACATGTACACTCATATTATTTGTTTTTCAAAATGATCCATATAATGACCGGTGCGCCGAATAAGGCACTGACGGTGGAAATAGGCAGCGGGTATGTGAAGAGTGAACAGAGCACATCGCATACCAACAGCAGACACGCACCAATCAGTACACAGGCAGGAATTGTCACGCGGTGGTTCGAGGTTTGGAATATACCTCGTGCGATATGTGGCACAGCTACGCCTATAAACGCTATCGGACCGCAGAAAGCTGTCACTCCGCCGGCCAATAAACCGGTTGCCAATACAATGAACAGACGCGTCCGGCCTACGTTAATGCCTAAACCCCGAGCATAGTCTTCGCCTAACAGCAAACCGTTCAGCGGTTTCAACGCCAGTAGCACAAATACCGTTCCTGCCAATAGAATAGGTACCATCAACTGCATGTCGCCCCAACCTACGCTGCTCAGCGAACCTAAGGTCCAGACGATGAATAGTTTCAATGCGTCGGGATTGGCGAAGTTCTGCAGCAGACTGACTAACGCACCGGCGATAGAGCCGAACATCATACCTACGATCAGCAGGCTCACATTGCTTGTCACACGTCGGCTGACGGCTAATACCAATAGTAGCACCAGCGTGGCGCCGATACAGGCTGCCACTGGTAGAACCATAACCAGCGAGGTAGAGAGTAGCGTCAGAAACGCAACACCCAGACTTGCACCGGATGAAACGCCTAAGGTATACGGTCCGGCTAACGGGTTACGGAAAAGCGTCTGCATGATAAGTCCCGAGACGGACAATGCGGCACCCGCCATGATAGCGGTAATGGCTTTCGGCAGACGAATGGCATGCAGTATATTCTGCTCCATTACGCTCAAATCGTCAAACGGCCACAACCAAATGCTGCCGCTGCAAACATCCAGACAAAAAAGCAGCACTAACAGCCCGCTTAGTCCTATGAATATTCCTGCATTGCGTCTCATAAACTCAAATCGGCTGCAAAGGTACAGTTTTTTTTTGATATATACAAAAAAAAGAGCGCCGAAACGCTCTTTTCCTTCATTCTTTCGTTCTTTCATTCCTTAATTACGGAATTTCAACTCGCCGTCTCGTAGTTCGACGATCACCGGTTTGTTCTGATCCACCTTGCCGGCAATGATCGACTTACTCAGTTCGTTGAGAACCAGTCGTTGCAATGCCCTCTTGACAGGACGTGCGCCGAACTGCGGGTCGTAGCCCTCTTTGGCGATATATCCTATCGCATCGTCCGTGACGCGCAGGTCAATGCCTTGCTGTTCAAGCATCTTATGAATGCGGCTTACTTGCAGACCTACTACCGCCTTGATATCATTCTCCGTCAGTTCACTGAAGTGAATGATCTCGTCGATACGGTTGATGAATTCCGGTCGTACGGTTGCCCGTAACTGCTCTTCCGTCAGGTTGGACGTCATGATGATTAAGGTGTTCTTGAAGTTCACCAGACGGCCCTTGTTATCGGTCAGACGTCCGTCATCCAGCACTTGCAGCAATACGTTGAATACATCCGGATGGGCTTTCTCTATCTCATCAAAGAGTACGACGGAGTAGGGTTTGCGTCGGATGGCCTCTGTCAACTGACCACCTTCGTCGTAACCTACGTATCCCGGAGGCGCACCAATCAATCGCGTCGCGCTGAATTTCTCTTGGTATTCACTCATATCGATACGCGTCATCATGTTCTCGTCATCGAAGAGATAGTCCGCAAGGGCTTTTGCCAGTTCAGTCTTGCCGACACCGGTCGTACCGAGGAAGATAAAACTACCGATAGGCCGTTTGGTGTCTTGCAGGCCTGCACGACTTCTGCGGATAGCGTCGCTGACCGCTTCAATAGCCTCG
Organism: Paludibacteraceae bacterium; assembly: GCA_017507715.1. Classification (GTDB taxonomy): domain Bacteria; phylum Bacteroidota; class Bacteroidia; order Bacteroidales; family Paludibacteraceae; genus Colicola. Next base: position 16,261 of record JAFWAK010000092.1, read on the forward strand.
TCCTGTCCGATGACGCGCTTGTGCAGTTCTTCCTCCAAGTGCAACAGTTTGTCGCGCTCGGATTGCATCATCTTCGCAACAGGAATACCTGTCCATCGAGCTACTACTTCCGCGATATCGTCTTCATCCACTTCCTCTTTGATGAGTGCTTCGTTACTGATGGCATGCAGTGAATCCTGTGCGGATTTGATATTCGCCTCGGAGGCAGGAATTTGACTATACCGAATCTCTGCTACTTTACCGTAATCACCTTCGCGCTCGGCCACCTCTGCTTGGTGCTTCAGCGTCTCGATACGCGCTTTCTCGTTCTGGATAGTGGCTACATAGCCTTTCTCCTTATTCCATCGCGCGTTGAGTTCATCGGACTGTTTCTTGAGGTCTTTGAGCTGCTCCTCAATCACCTTCAGTTTCGCTTCGTCCTTATCGCGCTTGATGGCCTCGCGCTCAATTTCCAATTGTTTGATTTGGCGATCCAGCGTATCAATCTCTTCTGGCTTGGAGTCTACTTCCAAACGCAGTTTGGCTGCGGCTTCATCCACCAAGTCAATCGCTTTATCCGGCAGGAAACGATCCGTGATATACCGTGCCGAAAGACTGACGGCGGCAATGATCGCATCGTCTTTGATACGAACCTTATGGTGCGTCTCGTAGCGCTCTTTCAGACCACGGAGGATAGAGATCGTGGCGGCCTCGTCCGGCTCGTCTACCATCACTTTCTGGAATCGACGCTCCAGTGCCTTATCGGTCTCGAAGTATTTTTGATATTCGTCTAAC
>JAFWAK010000093.1 GCA_017507715.1 Paludibacteraceae bacterium
CGTTTCCTTAACCGGCGATATCTCGAGGTAGAAGCGGCTGGTGTAATCTCCTGCGGCGAGTGTGACAGTATAGGTCATACCTGCGCTGAGGTTCGTACGCGTGCCTGTCTCGCTATCTACGAGTGTGACACCTACGCCGTCTGTGCCATCCGGCATACCCAGCGTGTACTCACCTGCGGTGATGATATTCAGACCAATCGCCACAATCGTTGTCTGCTCGGTCTTGAGCGGCATGCTGTTGGCTGCTGCTTTCTCGTAGCCGATGAACGAATGGATGTTACTACGCGTTGCGTTGAACTCCTTGGATAGATCCTGACCGAAGTCGAAAGTGTCAGTCACTTGCTCGAGGTTCGACATACGAATGTATGCCTGATCCACCATCTGGCTATCCTTAGCCAACTCCAATCGCCAGTTGTAATCTATCTGCTGATAGTCATTCTCACGACGCGATACGATTGACGATGGCTTCGCACTTGCGTTAGTCCAAATGATTTGTCCTCCGTTCTGAACCAAGTACGAGTGCATCGGTAGGAAGCGGAACGTGCTGGTGGATTGCGGTGTTAACGTGTTATCTGCTTTGTTCCACATGTATATGAATGGGAACTCACGCTCATCTTCATGCCATGTGTAATCCGTCTTCCATGCAATAGTGTGACCACTTCCGTCTTTGACGGCCGTATTGTAGAGGTTCAGACTCGGCGTACCGATACAACGCCAGTAACTATCCTTCACGCGGCGGTCGCCATCTTCTCCGGTGCGGTTAATTGTACACTTATAATCGCTGCTAAGCGCCGGAATAGTACATGTCGTTTGTTTTAGCGTTTCTAATTCCGCGGTAGACGGGAAGAATAACTCTACAGTCTGGATGTCATTCGGCCAGAAATCGGTGTTGTTATACCCCATCTGATCCAAATCCAGGGCTAAAATGTATCCTTCGTTGGCTTTCAATACAAAACTTGTAGCCTCGCTCGGCATAACGTATTTCCAGTTAGGCGGCGAGTCAATCCAGAAGCCGTTCTTTGCACGAGTCAAACCATCGTAGTACTCTAAAATCCAGTGTACACCATACTGACCGAAACCGAAGATATCGCCTAGGCGTACATCGAATGGGAAGGAAATGAAGTATAGCGAACGCTCGAAGATGGATTTCTGATCACCTACATCCAGCGGCAGGTGTGTGTCCGTTTGTTGGCGGTTATTCAATACCCAGCGATTAAACTTCATTACGCCGTAAACGGTCTTAACGCCCGTTAGTTTGCTATCGGCATCTGCAAACGAGAGATATTGTGCTGCTTCCTGATGCTCACGAATGATCATCACATCTGCGTTGATATTGAGAGTGCCGGATACGGCTGTGTCCGAAGGCAGCCATGCACATATCAGACGGTTTGTCTTGAAGTCATACAGCACACGTGCTTTCTGATAGTCTCCCGAACCATCAATCAGGATGACAGATTTAGTGTCATCCTCTGCCCAAGCTCCGGATTCGTAGGCTCCGCGGAAATACTGAGCACCATTCGGATTCGCAGATGCCTGTGCATAACAAGCATAAAGTTTGAATCGTGTACCGGGCTTGATATACAGAACCTCTTCGTATATCCAGTTCTGGTCGTCTTGCAAGATAACGCTAGGGATGCCGGTTCCTTCATCTTCGATATTCTCATTGTCGGTCCCCTTAATGGCGTAATTACCGCGTAGAACTAAGAATAGACGTTCCGGATTCGTTGAAGAAGCTACATATGCACGACTGATCTTGTTGGTCTTTCTATTCCACATAAAGCGGATGTTGGCGCTATAGCGGTCTCCTGTTCCGGAAGTAGTGATGTTTCCTGAATCATCGTAGCCATCTGCTTTTAATTCGCCATCCGGCCGTCCCCAAGCATCAGCTAGGTAGATGTTGTCATAAGGATTGCCTACATCTTGAATTAATGTATCCGAGATACATGGGCTATAGTCATTCGCAATGACGAACTTAACATTCGTTCCGCGAGGACACCATTTCGCCTTATAATGGCTGAACTTCTCCCCGAAGGCATTAGCATCACTCTCCGAGAAGGACGAATAGGTCATCTTGTGATCGCCATCAATCGTGTAGTTGTCCCATTTGCTATTCAAAGCACCACAACGGATATAGTATTCTCCGGTGTATGCACCGATGCGTTCAATAGATGAAATAACTCCGGCGGCACCTTGCGTTACTTTGAAGTTATATACTGCCGAACTATCCACTCTGAGGCTCTGGTATGTAGCTCCGGCAACATTAAGTGATCCCCAAGAGATAGCACCTGTGCCTGCAGTAATGGAATTTACCTTGCGAGCATATAGTCTAGGGGTGTTGTCCTTAGCCACGAAGAACGAAATTGTATCTACGCCTGCCTTACGCGCCTTGATGATACGCGACGGATGCCTCCAAGTAGAGGCATGATTTGTCGTACCGGACCATTTGGCATCATCGTTATACATCACTTGGAAGTCATTCACAGCTGCCGGATAAGTGACGGAAACGCGTAGCTCATGATCGGCATTATTATCTGTGTTGAAATAACTTAATGTGAAGACGTAACTGCCGGCGGCTGTAGTGGTGATGCCGCATGCACTACCATCTGATCCATCATATAAGAACGGCCAACCATCATGACTACTATATGTCATTGTTCCGTCATAATCATTTTTGAAATAGAGATTGTCGTCACGAACAATTTTGAATCCATATGTTGTGGCTGCGTCCAAATCTACGGTGGCTTTGAACGGGATTTCGAAATTGTTCGTGCCGTCTGTAACGAACGGAACTGATTTTATCTCTTGCCTTCCACTCTCTTTCTTATTATAGATTTTTAGAGTATAGCCGGATCCACGTTCATATTTAGTCCAGTAACCTGCATTATAATAGTTTGCCAACCATGTTTGTGTCTTATAATTGGTGCAAACAAACATTGGGGTACCGGAGTTGAATCCTTTAGTTTTATTAATAGGATATGAGCACTGACAGCCATTTAGACGGTCGTAGCCGTTTTGGGCTACATTGGTAAATGCGATATAATCTCCAGGATCATCTGCAGTTGTCGCTGTTGCCTCATAATCGTAGTAGTAAATGTTAGTGCTGCCGATACGAGTCATCGCTGTCGCGCCATAGGAAATGTCTTTGGTGCAAAGTCCGTATGTTCCATCTCCACTATCTTTCCATTTGCTACTACTGCCGATATTGTAATAGTAAACTGTGGCAGTGCCGTCCCAGTCGCTAGGTTTCTTGAAATATATAATACCTCTTTTTCGATATACAGCAGTCAAGGTACCATTGTATGTGGCTTTAAAACGGAAATTCTCCTGTTTGGTCAAAGCATCGCTACCGTGCTTGGTTATACC
>JAFWAK010000094.1 GCA_017507715.1 Paludibacteraceae bacterium
AGCCCGCATTTCTGCGAGCTGTAATGTTCTCTTTCCTTTAGGAAGGAGTTAGAGGTAGGCTTCTTATTTTACGATTTGGCCTTGTGCATTGTAAACCACGCCGTTCTTCTCAATGACCATAACGCCGTTTACGATGCGCTTAACAGCCTTTACTTCGTTCTCTGTGTTCTCAATAGCTGTCGGCCAACCCGTACGTTGATATACTACTTTGTAGATACGGATGTACTGAGCGGTGGTCGGATCCTCACTGTAAGGCATTACTGCGCTGATAACTACGTTACCCGGCACAACAGCGATACCCGAGGTCGTTGTGTTGGTGTTGCTCTTCATCGAACCTGCATCACCTGGTACGAGGTTGCCGTTGATGGTCAGGAAACGACGCAAAGCCTCTTGGCCTTCCGTCTCGCCATCTGCTGCGGTGCGGTTACCTGTATTGCTGTATTCGATAGTCAGCAAGCCCGGAGAATTGATTTGGAAACTCAAGTGCGCTCCTTGGCAGTATTTGCCGTCACGAATAGGATACTCACCCGAGAAGAGCAGTGCCTGGCTGTTGAAGTTAGCGTCATTGTTCATGCCGTCAATGTTTGCCATTACTACAGGAGTAGCGTCTTTCAGCTCATTCTCCCACTTGATCTGGCTAACCGTAGCAGCCTTCGAGAAGTCCCATGTCGTATGGTCGGTAACAACCACTTGCTCCAGTACCGGCTTAACGGTAGAAACAATACTAAGATTTCCAACAGCCCAATCTTCTGCTGTATTGTATTGATTGCGTGCCCAGCAAGCAACTTGATAAGTGCGCTCTCCGGTTAATGCAAATGTAAGTGTCTTTGTGTGACTCTCTTGAACAGCGCCATCAACCGTCCAGAACAAGGTGTCTGCTTTTGCGTCGGTAGTCGCAGTAAATGTAACTGTCTGACCTACATAACCCTCCGTCGGACCACTGATGTTCACGCTCGTTACGGGATCTGTGCTCGGAGTTGCATTGCTAATCCATACGCGTACACCCAGTACGTTGATCGTCTGACCGCCACCGAAGTTGCTCAGTTTGGCGTCGTTCTCATAGAACTCGCGAATCGAACGGCTGATATATACCGTGTAGGCGTCGATGGCCGACAGGTCGATGGTCTCCCATACCGCGTTGTCCCACGATTTCGAACTCTTGGTGCCGGTCGTTACGCCGTGACCCAGCACGTCTTTTGCCGGCGTTACGCCTTGACCCCATGCTGCCCATGCGATGGTCGTCTGGTTGCTGCCGTTCGGGCAGTAGAAGATAGCGATAGAGTCAATTTTCTGAGCGGCTGCGAAACTCATGTAGCCGCCCCATGTCTCGTCCGTGCATTTCAGGTTGACGTTGATCGGAAGATACCAGTGACCGCTTACGTTGCCGGCCGAACCGAAGGCACCGTTGATGGTGATACCCTCATGTACTCCTAATACGGCCTCTGCCGTAGCTTGGCTGTCCCAGTCGTACGACTCAAAAGTCGGTTCTGCCGCCATCAGACTTACGCTTGCCGGAATGGCTGCTGCAAATGTGAAAATTTTCTTCATGTCTTTGTGTTTTTTAGTTAAATGAATTATTGGGTTGTTTTGTTTGTGTTCACGCCAAAACCGACTACAAAAATACTGCTTTTTGTGCACATATGCAAATATATAGCAATTTTTAAACTATTTTTGTCAATTATTGCACATCTTTTACGAATCTTGAGCCGTATCTATAACGAATCCTCCATATCCTACAACCAATTTCCCTCACCGCGAATTCGCCGAACCAAGCATTGCCAATTAACCAAAATTAGAGACGCCATTAACGAGATATTGAGGAGAAACCTAGGCTTACCCAGAGATTACCCAAAAATCCCCCAAGGATCGCCCAAGGATGGAGGCCGATTTTTGACATAAATACGCTTTATATGTATATATACATAGTATATATACAGTTTTTGTTAAATTTTTTAAATTTGCATATGTCAATTTTATTTTGTACCTTTGCGCTCGGTTTTTAAACAAAAAGCAATGAAACGTACACTTTTTCAAGGCCTCGTCCTCTCGCTGTTTATCCTCGCCGCTGTCCCCGCAGCTGCTATAACGCATAATTTCAATGACAAATTAATTGCGGGAACGCTGGTGAATGACGGCTCTACCACGCGCTCGACAGATGACGGAATCGTATATACACGCAGCGGAGTGGATGTTTACTTGGCAACAGGAAACCCTGCAGTTATCGCCTTCAATCTCTATGATACAGGTGATTATTTTACGGTTTCACCGGCGCTTAGCCATTTGGCCGAGATAACGATTAATCATCTTCCTGCCAGTCAATGTAAGAATATTGCTGTTCAACTGTCAGCAGACGGCTCGGACTGGACATCTATAACCCCAACAGTGACATATAATAAAGGAAGTATCGTGGTGGTACCACCTGCGGAAGGCACGTATTATATTAAAGTAAGAAGCACAAATGGTAGTACGGATGTCTCTATTACTCAAATAACCTATACTTTTTCGGATTGTAACTGCTTTACCTACACGCCGGAATGAAAGTAGCGAATGACATATTAATCCCTGAATTGGCACGACTTATTGCCGAAGGCAAAGAGGTCCGATTTACCCCTTCAGGAGTGAGTATGAGACCTTTTATCGAAGGCGATAAAGATAGTGTCATCTTGTCTTCTGTAAGCGTTCCAAAACGCGGAGATATACTTCTTGCCAAAACAACTACGCTGTGCGACCACACAACTTATGTCCTGCACCGACTTATTCGAATCGAGAATGACCTGTTGATCCTGCAAGGAGATGGCAATCTGTCCGGTGTAGAAGCATGCGCGTTCGGAGATGTTATAGGCCGTGTAGTACGCATCGAAAACCCGCAAGGACGCCGTAAACCACTTACCCGAGGATACTTCTGGTATTACCTCAAACCTCTTCGAAAATACTTATTAAAAATCTATCGCCATACCTGGCTTAAATGGAATTATGAAAACAATTGAAGGCTTTAAACTCCGCAAATTAGGCAACGAATATATTCTCGTGGGTGAATCCATGGCCCTCATCAATTTCAATAAGATGATCACCCTCAACGAGACCGCCGCTTTCCTTTGGAAAGCCGCTGAAACGGCCACTTCTGAACAAGGCTCGTTTGACTCCGCAGCCCTCGCTAAAGCTCTTTGTGATGAGTACGACGTTTCGCCTGAGCAGGCTATGACCGATGTCGATGCGACTGTCCACTCATGGCTGGAAGCCGGCATCATTGAAGCATAGGCTGCTGGGCCTGTTGGTATAAAAGGGAGTTATTTTGCTCCCTTTTTTCGTATATGTACCCGATGTTGTAATCTTCGAATAAATTTTTACGTTTGAGAAATTTAGGCCAAATTCCATGTTTTTAAATATAAAAAAATGACGTTTTTTAATATTCGACTATATTTCCTTATTATTCGCGCGTGTAAAATGCATAATTATTTGTGTATTCCAAATATTAATATTAATTTTGCACGCTTTTTTCGCGGTATGTATTTGTAAAACGCACATAAAATCTTAAAAATCGTACATTTTGCAAACTCTACTTAGCAAAAGCAGGTATTAAAAGTAATTTAAGGAAACAAAATATGAAAAAAAGTTTATTAAAAATACTTATTTTTATCTCCGCACTCACTTTATCTATTAGTGCATGGGGGAATAGCGTATCTTCTAAGAACTCAAGCGATGATATAAGCGGTGGCAAGATTGTTATGTACGGCAATCATGCCAAGTTTACCTTTGCTGCGAGCGGAAAGTCCATCTCGCATAATGGATTTAACTATACAGGATTTAGTGTCGGAAAAAATGGTAATTTGGATTGCTCTTTCTCATGGGAGGCAAATGGTGGAGTTGCAATCAAAGTAACAAATATTTCTGTTGATGTGACGGGTTACGCGTTATGGGAAACCTCTAAGCTGAAGGCAACATTCAATGGCACAACAAAGAATGTAGGTGACTTACTGGGATCGATGACCAACATGAGTGCGTCTAATAACAATGGTCTCTCCAATAATATGACCCTGAGACTGACGAATAACACCAGCGGTTCGAAAGATTTCTATATTACTAATATTTCGATTACCTATACCATCACTCCGGATGCTCCGACAATTAAGGCTGTAGGGGCTGGAATAGATGTGTCGCTCACGAGCGAGAATAAATTTGACATGACGAACCTGATAGGTGTGAGTGACGTGACGGATTTTATGCCGGTAAGTTTTGAGTCGAACTCGTTCAATGATCCGCTGGGCGTGAATGCGACGGGTGCTTATACGTTTACAGGAAAATATTTCTATGCAACAAAAGCGGGTGTGTATACCTTTACAAATCCGTATATTGCAGCTAAGAAGGACTGCCACGAGAAATCGAGCACAACTACCGGAAAGGTTACGATTACTGTCAATCGTCTTCCTCAGAGTCTGACAATGAATAATGGGACGGTATGCGTGAAGTCGGCAGACATCCCAGACGGTACGGCGCATAGTACGCTGAACTTGGCTTCATTGATTGCCTCGCAAACGGGTAACGGAGGCGTGACATATCAGGTAATAAGTGCTAATAAGACGTATGCAACAATCAGCGGCACTACGTTCTCGGCTACACAGACGGGTGAGTATACTATCCGTGCTACCAAGGCCATAACTGCTCAGTATGCAGAGACAACGGCAGATTTCAAGGTAACGGTAACGAAATGGACGACTCAAATCGTATTCAAGGGCTCTGCTACATATCCAGCCGTCTTCCCGAATATCCCTGCCTCGGACTTGTTTGAGGTTCGCGATATAAATAATAAGGTAATCAGCGGTGCAGCAATTACAATCTCGGCAGACAACGATGAAGTGGCTCAGGTGGTATCGAATGCACTCAATCCGATATGTAGCGGCGTAATAAACGTAACAGCATCATACGTCGGTACGGCCAGCACGTATCTTGCTGCCGCCAACGTGAGTCAGTCGATAACGATGGTAAAGGTTGATGATGACGTAAATATTCTTGGTCGCTCGGCACTGGTAGTAGGTGATGAAATCGATCTATCAAGTTGGGAGTCGAGTGCGTCGGAATCTGCTATCACATGGAGTAGTAGTAATTCGGATGTGCTGAAGGTAGTAGGCGGAACGCTGATTGCAAAGAACAAGGGCGAAGCTACGCTGACGGCTACTTCTGCAGGTAACTGCGTTTACAACTCGGGTTCGTACGAAATGGAGATAACTGTTCGCAAACCGACCGATCCGTGTAATCATCTGCTAATGGATGAGCCGCACAAACTAAACCTGGGATTTTATCTCTACGGGGGATACGACAAGGATCACCCTGCCATTAAGGTGATCAATGATGGTCCGCAGGATATTCTAACCTACAAGACATGGAAATACAATGTGGTCACCACGCAAGATGTGCATGTAGAGATCTTGGATGCTAGCGACAATGTACTCAATGATACGGTCTTCACGTCCGGCCAATTGCCTGCAGGAAGGGACAATGCACTGCAGGTGACGGTAGATATGAAGAGAGCGGACTTAGTGGGAGCTAAGAAACTGAGAATCTACGCTACAGACGTGAATGGTATACTGGGCGGTACGCTGTATAAGTATGTTTCAAATATTAAAATAACTCAACAGAGTTATCTAAGAGCAAGTACTTCTTCGCTAACGATGAGCGCTGCAAAGGCTTGTGAACCGGCAACAGCCGAATTTACGGTAGACTATTCTGACCTAGCTCCGTTGCGTCTTACCTGTACGGATGAAGAAAACTTGACGTACGAAGTATGGAAAGGCGGCGTGAAAATTGAGGACTTTGATAATGATTGTGGTGATTGGGGCTCTTATACTGTAAAACTCTTCTATGTTCCGCAAGCAAAAGGTGCATATAACGAAACCGTGACTGTTTCTGCTTCCGGTAAGAGCGTAAATATTAACTTCAACGGCACAGCTGCTGCTCCTGCACGAGAGATTGTTTGGGATATTCCGAACAGCAATGACGTAATGTTAGGTCTGTCTCAGACTTTAACCGCATATGCAAAAGCAGATTGTATTAATCCTGCTGGAAGTGTAACCTATACAGTTTCGCCGGCCGGCGGGGCTGAGATAGATGGAGCTACCGTTACGTTCAATAAACTCGGTACAATCACGATTACTGCTTCTACGGTTCATTCGGACGAGTACGAGGACGCAGTCAGCGTAACAAAGACATTTATTGTCTCCGGTGAATATATCTTCAAAGGCACGATAGATAATGATTGGGAAAAACCGGGCAACTGGGATATCGGCTTGGTTCCTGAAGGTATTCACGACGTGACCATTGAGGCACCGACGGTTGTAGAGACGGAGGTGGCTGTGAATAGTATTAAGATCACGACCGGTAGCGTAACCATCATGCCGACAGGTGGACTCTCCGTAGGCGAGGGAGGTATCACGGGCGCTACTACGGAAAACCTGATTCTGCGTGCCGGTACGGCAGACGCGGTGAAAGGCCAAACAGGATACCTGCGTGTAGATCCCGCGACCGCCTTGGATATGCCCGCCGCAACGGTAGAATTATTCAGCAAGGCTTATTACGATTACAACGATAAGACGGATAACATCGCAAGATGGCAATATGTGGGATCCCCGCTTGCAAGCACGGATGTGAAGGCAAGTTCGGTATATAAGTTGAGTTGGATATATAGTTGGGACGAAAGTTCTGAAACTTGGTTTAATGAGCGTGCGACTCTTGAGTTTACTCCGTTTGTGGGATATTCCACTACTCAACGTTTCTATGCGAACGGAATATTGTTGGAGTATAGAGGTCAGATTGTTTCTAATAAAGGTAAGCATGATATTGATTTGGCTTGGTCTGGAAAAGATAAAGGATATAATGCCTTAGCAAATAGCTTTACCGCTCCGATTGATATTACAAACTTTGAGGATGGAGATTTCTATCATGCAGATAGTACGGTTTATCTCTTTAATACGGGTTCGCGGAGCGAAGCTATTAAGGCTGCAAGTACGAAGAGTACGGAGGTAAATAATCCTGGTCAATTCTTGTCAATTCCTATTGGTTCCGCAAGGCTGCTGAAGAAGGCATATGATGAGATGCCGACGACTATTTCTCCGATGCAAGGTTTCTTTGTACACGCTTTAGCTGGAGATGCACGAGTAACTATAGATTACAACAAACTGGTTTGGAATGGCAACTATGCTAAGAATAAGGCTGAACCTCTCCGCGCGCCGAAGCATACGAATAATGCAGAAGACGAAGAGGTTGGTTCTTTGCAGATTTCTTTATTCTCTAATACGGGAGCAGATCACCTCTTTATGCTTGAGGCAGAGCGGTTTGATGCCATCTTCGAAAATGGTTATGATGCTCGTAAACTGATGGGAGATGAGTTGAATATATTCTCGATAAAAGATGACTATAAATTAGCAGTAGATGCTACCAATAGTTTAATTGGAACGCAGATAGGCGTGCGCACGGGCGACACAACAGCTTATGTAATGGTATTTACACATCTGAATAGCGAACGTCCGTTGGCACTCTTAGATAAAGAAACGAACCAACAAATAGATATTTACGAAGGTACAGAATATACGTTCTTCGCAGTTCCGAATAGTGAGATTGCAGGCCGCTTCTTCATTGTAGAAAGTGCTAATGCTCCTGCCGTAACTACAGGCATCGAAGAAACGAAAAATGGCGTTAAAGCGCATAAATTCATTAAGAATGGTCAATTGTTCATTCTTAAGAATGGAGTGCTTTATACAGCAACTGGAACTGTAGTACGCTAAATAATCCCCTCGTGACGAGGGCATATTAAAAGGTATTAGTTTGAAAAAGATTGGATTTATTATAGTTTGTTTGTTGTGTGCCTTAACGGCCTCTGCACTGAGCTATGCATCCCCTTACAAGGGCTTCGGACGCAGCGGTATCTATACCACCAGCTCCGCACAAATGCATTCCTTCGGATCTGCAGGCAGTGGCATGGCGCAAGCCCCCGTGGCTTCGATGAACTCAACCAGTTCTTCTTATGGCAGAGGAATCGTTCATACATCAACATCAGTTTCGATGCCTCAAGTGGCTTGCATCAGCACTTCTGCGTCATACATCCGTGGTGGAGTAACCACAACGCAAACGTATACTCCCAACGGAAGGATAAGGCGAGATCCTTTGCCAGGGGGTAATCCGGAAGGTTGTGAATGTGATTGGCAATATGATCCATCTCTTTTTGGAGGCGAAGGAGGTTTTTATTGTACGAAGTGTGGCGCGGTCATTACAATAGACGCTTACCTGAACTCAATAGGTCATGGAGACGATCCGTGCGGTTGTGCAGTTCCCCTTCAAGAAGGCATAGATGTTTGGGCATTCGTGGCCGCATTAGCGGGCGTGTACGCGCTATATAAGGCTCGCGCGCGTAAGGAACAACTTATTTAAGCTTCTTTGCCCACTTGAGCAAATAGTCATACCACTCTGTCGCATTCGTAGCAACAGGGGGGTTTTCTTTAGTCGCTCCGCAAACAGTTAAATAGAAATGTGCGGTATAGCGCGAATAGAAATATCGTTTCTTATATAAGGTATAGAGTTTCTTTTCCTCTTTGAGCAAACATAGATTATTCTGTTTGTCATGTACCGGCATTCCGGCATATGCTTTCGGAATAAATACGCCCAAACCTACTGTCTCTTTGCCATACTTAACCGTGTCATTAACCGGCCAGTCGGTGCCCCATGAAGCCAACAAAATGCCGTTCGGCAAAATAATTGTTACCGTATCACTACCTCCTTTTGCTGGAATGGTCTGCACTCCGGTACATAGGCCTTCTATGGGATGAGTCGTATATACGTCGCATCGCATGTCCCGATGACCGGCAAAGAGGGTATATTGTACCGCCATTTCTTCGGATTTGCCCTCCACTTGCCAATCATTTACCGTTACACCTATTGTAGCCTGATGGCGCGTCTGGTCTGCAATATATTGGCATCGCTTGCCTGCATCGATATGTACTTGCTTCGTGCCGTTCCAGTACTTCACACTGCCGACACCTACCGTGCCCGAGACACGCAATATATCATCTCCGTAACCTTCCGCCAACAGACTGTCATTCGGGTACCAATAACTCTGTGCCAACTCGAGCTGCGGCGTACGTTTACAATAGACATCTATCGTTTGTTTCTTGTCGAAATAGAGCCGATAGGCCATTAACTCGCTTTCTACAGCCACACCGTGATGATGCAGCTGATGGTAGGTATCTACATCTGCTGAGGCTTCCCATTTGGTGATAGGATAACAATGCCGCGTTTTGCCTTCCGCATGAATAACGGTATAGCCCGGACGGACACTATCTGCTTCCGTCCCGATCTTCCAGAACGACGTAGCGACACGTGGCGCGCAAGAACTGCACGCCACGCATATCGCTAACACGGATATTTTAGTTAATCTTGACATTCTCAACAGTCGGAGCAAGCGAGAATGCTTCTCCCTTCTCGGCCTGGATATGTACATTGTCGATAACCAGCCCGTCTGTCTGACGGAAGAGCGCACCTTCAGTAGCACTCATCGTAATATTGCGCAAGGTCACATTCTGTATCTTCATCTCCGGCAGACCGTTGAAATAGATAGCGCGTTTAAGGTTCGTGCCTTTTACATCTTCAATAACGATATTGCGGAAAGCAGGCGTCTCTTCGCTGGCTTCCGGGGCCTCGGCGTTCATGCGGGCAGCCAGTTCTTCCTCGGTCTCTTCTCCTGCACCCTTACCGCCGTAGAACAAATCAAACAGCAGTCCTTCGTTCGGGATATTCACCATGTTCACATCGCGGATATAGATATTCTCCACTACGCCGCCACGACCACGCGTGCTCTTGAAACGCAGACCTACATCTGTACCGATATAGAGATTGTTGCTCACTTGTACATTCTTGATGCCACCGGACATCTCTGAACCGCATACAAAACCGCCATGACCATGATAAACCACGCAGTCATCCACTACTACATTCTCTGTCGGGATACCTCTGTCGCGACCGGGTTTGTCTTTGCCGGACTTCATACAGATAGCATCATCGCCTACGTCGAACGAGCAACGGCTGATCACTACGTTTTTGCAACTCTCAACATCTACGCCGTCTCCGTTCTGACTATACCACGGGTTGCGTACGTTTAAGTCGCGCAGAATAAGGTTCTCGCAGCACATCGGATGAAGATTCCATGCCGGCGAGTTTTCAAATGTCACACCTTCCAACAATATATTCTTGCATCCTACGAAATGCAGCATGACCGGACGCAGGAACGACTTCACTATCTGCCACAGACTGTCGTCTGTAATGACCGGCACATTCTGGTCCAGACAATAGGATTGCGCGAGAATAGAAGCACTGTCCGGATACCATATATCGTTCTCCGTCACTACGCCGCCTTTCTCTTTGAGGTGTTTCTTCCATTGGCTCGGAGCCATCTTGCTCTTCTTCAACGGACGCCACCAATCGCCATTTCCGTTGAAATTACCATGACCCGTAATAGCGATATTCTCTGCATCACGGGCATTTAGCGGACTCGTGCAGCGCTTGGTCGGAATACCCTCAAACCATTCGTCGTATATCTCGTACAGGTCCAAATCGTGACTGAAGAAGACGAAACAGTTTTTCTCGGTATATAATCGTACATTCGACTTCAGCGTAATAGGCGCTGTGTAATAGATTCCGGCCGGAATGATGACTGTTCCGCCGCCGGCTTCTGTGCACTCGTCAATAGCTTTCTGAATAGCCTCTGTCGCTAATGCAACGCCGGTAGGATCTGCTCCGTAGTCCAGCACGTTAAACGTGCGGCTTGGGAACGAAGGCACTTCCACTTTCGGCATCTTGAAAGAGGCGGATTTCGTCAAACGATTGATGTCGCGTTGCGTGGTCGTTTGATACTTCGGCGCAGACGTACAAGCGCCTAAAACGGCTGCGGCAAGCAGCAAGAAGGTGAACTTTTTCATGTGAGATATATGTTTTTAGGATAAATGATTTCTACTAAAGACAATCCCTCTGCAGACGCCGAATGACCGGCTTTACAGCGATTGTGCGATTCGATAACTTCGCGGAACTGCTCCTCTGTCATCTTGCCTTTGCCTACTTCAAAGAGTGTCCCGACAACAGCACGAACCATGTTCCGCAAGAACCGGTCGGCTGTTATGACGAAATACGCCTCTGTCTCATTCTCTTGTATCCATTCCGCTTCTCGTACATCGCAGATAGTGGTCTTCACATCCGTGTGTGTACGGCAAAAGGAAGCGAAATCCTGCTGACCAAGGAGCTGTTTAACTGCCTTATTCATACTTGTAAAGTCTAGGATTCCTCCCACTCTGGTACGATATTGGTAGGTAAACGGGTCCTTTTTGGTCGTGATACGATAGTGGTATGTTCGTGCAGTGGCGTCAAAGCGCGCATGCGCATCGTCTTTCACACGTTGTACGGCACTCACGGCTATGGCGGCGGGCAACAGGTTATTCAGTCGTGCGCCGAAATTAGTCGGCAGCGCTTTGTTAACGTCAAAATGCGCCACCATCTTCTGTGCATGCACACCTGCATCGGTCCGACCGGCAAAAGTCAGAGCAACGGGCTCTCTAAGGATAGTAGCGAAAGCCGCTTCCATCTCTGCCTGTACCGTGTTTCCGTTCGGCTGTGTCTGCGAACCGTGGAAAGCCGTGCCGTCGTATGCAAATGTGATGAAATAACGCATTATATGTGTTTCGTTAATTGATTGTTGATTTCCGGTGACAGTTTGGCTTTATAGGCAATCAACATGCCACCGCCTATAATTACAATGCTCCTTAAAAGACTGTCAACCCAGATATTCATTGCCGGGAGATATGTTTGCCATGCCCAGTTGAGTGCAAAGAGCGCGACTAATAACAAAGCAATATATCCCCAATTCTTGTCCACTATGCGGAATCGGCCTAACGGAATAACGGTTGCTATGATTAAGAGGTAATACAGGCTATAAGACAGCAGGTTGCTCAAGGCAGCACCTTCCATGCCGTAAATCGGTATCAGGTAGTTATTCAGCAGGATCGCACTGACCGTTAAAATCAGCGACAGCAGCAGACTGATGGCATAGAACTTCGAGTAGTTCAGGGCCGTCAGACAAATAGTGAATGTAGCCAAAACCAATTGGCTGACACCCAAGATGAGCACAACATTCTTCGCGGTGCCGAAAGTAGCTCCGTTGGGCAGAATATGGAAAATCAAGTCGATATTCACCCACATCAGCAGCAGTATAAATCCGCCGATAAGTAGCATATTCCGCGTTACCTGGCGAATCAGATGAGAGCACTCTTCTCGGTTCTGCTCTTTAATAGCGCGTGCCAGTTGCGGCGAGGCAATAGCGGCAACGGAGCGATTGGGAATGCTGACCATTACCGCCATATATGTCGCGATAGCGAAGATACCGGTGGTGTCCAGACCCATCTTTGCCGTTACAAAGAAAGAGGAGAGAGTAGGTGCCAGGACCGTTGTTACAGCCGATAGCATCAGAAAACCGGTATAAGTCAGATAGCGGCGAACCAGACTCTTGTTGTTCTTCAAAAACGCCCAGTCCGGACGCATATTGATGTGCTGCAGCGAGAAGAAATACGCGATATTGATGAGCGCAGCAATGGCATAGTTGACGCAAATAGCAATGACAAACCCATCCATGGATAGCACGCCAAAGGCGTACAACAGATAGATGGCTAACATGCCTACACGTACGACCAACTCCCTCACCGCCCGCGGCACAACGATATGCATCAACACATTGCAGGTCGATTCGCAAATCGTCTGGTAAAGCATGAAGAACGCTATCGGCAGCACAAAATAGTAGTACTCGACGAATAGCGGAGACTTGTCTCCGAACCACTCGCCAAGCGGTACGCTGCATGCCCAATAGATGCAGGCAAAAAGTGCAAACCCGATAAACGGCACTACTAATGCCCAGAAGAAGAAACCATGGTCTTCTTCGCTGTTCTTCTCGCGAAAATACGGATAGAATCGAATGACGCTTGCATTCGTGCCCAATTGCGCCAATCCGATGAAAAGCGTTGCGGCATCGATAAGCACTCGTGCCAACCCGATTTCCTCGGTGGTGAGGAAACGGGTTTGCACGAAGAATACGGTGATGATACCTACGGCAATGCCCAAATAGGTAACTATCGTACCCCGTATAGATTGCTTAGCGATGACGCCCATAAAATGATTTATTTAATCTCCAGTAATTCCACAGTGAAGATAAGGGTAGCGAACGGCGGGATGGATTGACCTGCACCGCGCTCTCCGTAACCTAATTCGTACGGGATATACAGTTTGTATTTCGAACCAACCTGCATCAGTTGCAGACCTTCTGTCCAACCCTTGATAACACCGTTGAGCGGGAACTCGATCGGCTCGCCACGCTGATAACTGCTGTCGAAAACAGTACCGTCAATAAGCGTACCTTCATAATGAACTTTAACAGTCTGCTCAGCCGTCGGTTTGGCACCCTTGCCTTCTACCAATACTTCGTATTGCAGGCCACTTTCAGTAACTTTTACTTCCTCGCGCAGCGCGTTCTCCTGAAGGAATTTCTCGCCCTCAGCTTTTGCTGCACCGTATTTCTTGTTGTTGATAACAGCCTCAACGTACTGATTGGCTGCCTGCATATCCAACTGCTCAGTGTAGTTGTACAGACCGTTGATGAAGCCTTGTTTGATGAGGTCGTAGTTTGTCTCCAGACCGGCAACACCCAGTAAACCAACCGGCTCTTGCTCACGAATGGCTTTACCTACATTCTTGGCAACCTGTACCACTTGCGGGTTGCGAACATCTTCCTTCATTCCCTTAACCACATTGTCCAGGAATTCTTCTCTTGCCTCGCCGGTTGTGTCATCTGCCAGAATGTAATCGTTCACTTGTGAACCGTTAGCGTAACCAAAAGCATAGTTGAGCGAATCCAAGACATTGGTCAGTTCAACGGTCTTGGCTTTCTTTGGACACTTAGCGTAAACAACTTTGGCTTCCGGCATCTCTTTCTGCGATTGGAAGCAAGCCATCAAAAATGCTTCTGCATCTGCAGCCTGCATAACGGTGGTGTCTTTGTAAAGCGCATTAACGAGACCTTGCAGGAAGAGTTTCTCATTCAGCGTCCACTCTGCCCTTTCTGCCAATCCCTTGGTCTCAAAGGTCTTGATAGACGAACCGAACTGACGACCGGCTTGTTCGATGTCGTTGAGTTTCTCTTCTTTATCCAGATAAGCCATTTCAAGAGCGTCAATAAACTCTGCCACAGCCTCGTCGCTACTGTCTTTGGCGAGGTAGTATTGCTTGATCTGAAGACCATTAATCAGACCCAGTGCATAGTTGACGGAGTCCACTTCATTAGTCAATTGGGCATCTTGTGCCTTGTAACTGTTGCCGCAGGAAATCATTGCCAGTGCGGCCAATAATACGATACTTAACTTTTTCATAATTTACTATTTATTCTTAGCCCTTAAGGGCACAATCAATTCTTGTGAATTACTCAATACCTAATAGTTCTACAGTGAAAATTAATGCAGCATAAGGCGGAATGGAAGCACCTGCACCGCGCTCGCCGTACTCCAGTTGATACGGGATGAAGAATTTGTACTTCGTGCCGACAGACATCAATTGCAGACCTTCTGTCCAACCCTTGATAACACCGCTCAACGGGAATGCGATCGACACGCCGCGTTTGTAACTGCTGTCGAAGACTGTACCGTCAATAAGCGTACCTTCATAATGTACGCGAACGGAGTCCGTGGCTTTCGGCTTCTGACCGAGTGTGGCTTCCAATACTTCGTATTGCAGACCACTGGCCGTTGTCTTTACGCCTTCGCGTTTCGCATTCTCTGCAAGGAATTTCTCGCCTTCCTCTTTGGCCTTGGCAGACATATTCATCACCAAGTCAATGCCCGCCTTGAACTCTTCGTAATTGAGTTCCTTCTCTCCGTATTGCATCAGATACTGAGCCACGGAGGTTCCTAATTGAAACGATAAACTGTTAGTGTTCATTTTATTTGTTGTTTAGTATTGCTGCATAACGCGAGAGGTATTTGCCGAGGATGTCAAACTCCATATTGACCACGGTGCCTACCTCAATATATTTGAAATTCGTGTTTTCTTCTGTGTAAGGGATGATACAAACGGATACGTACCCTTTGTCGCCTTTGATGTCCGGCTCGCAAGCGGTAAGGCTGACACCATTGATGGTTACCGAACCTTTATCCACGCAGAAATAGCCGCGTTCGATCATCTCACGATTGCTGTCGTACTCAAAGCGGTAATACCAACTGCCGTCGGTCTCTTTCGCTTCGATACAAACGGCTTTCTGGTCCACGTGGCCTTGTACGATATGTCCGTCTAAACGGCCACCCATCAGCATAGAGCGCTCTACGTTCACATAGTCTCCTTCTTTGAGCAAGTCGAGGTTTGTCAAGCGAAGCGTCTCTTGCATGGCGGTAACGGTATATAAATCGCCGTCTATCTTCACTACCGTCAGACATACACCGTTGTGAGCAATCGACTGATCGATACTCAGCGGTTCGCCAAACGGGTTGCGAAGCGTGAAATGTTTATTGGTCTGCTCGGTCTCAATCTTAACGACCTGAGCCATTGTTTCTACGATTCCTGAGAACATCTTGAATAGGAAAATCTTTACGGGTTAATATAAACAGATAAATGCCGATAAGAACGGTACCTATACCCATCAGCCCCCACATGTTACTGATGAAATAGAGGCGCAGCGCATAATATACAGCCAGCAGACCAAGCGTCAATGCCGTGTAACTGCCGATTCGCTGAAGATCATACGGTATAGGCGCTTCCTTCTGGCCAATGCAATAGGACAGCAGCATAATTACGAAATAGCATACCAGACTGCTTCCGCAACTTGCCCAGTAACCGATTAACGGTACACCTACTATCTGCAGTACTAAAGTGATGACGAGTCCGATGAGCGAGAAATACGCGCCCCATTTGGTCTCATCCGTCAGTTTGTACCAGAAACTGAGGTTGAAATAGATACCTTGGAAGACGTACGTCCACAGCACGACCGGTACAATCTTCAGTCCCTCCCAATAAGCGCTGGAAATGATATATCGGAATATATCCAGATAGAAGATGACAACTAATAAGATGAGATACGAGAAGATGATATAATACTTCATCGCATCCGCATAAGCCTCTGCGGACTGCCGGTCTTTATGCTTGGCGAATACAAAAGGCTCGTACGCATAGCGGAAAGCCTGCGTGAACATCATCATCACCATCGCTACCTTGAAGCACGCACCGTAGATACCCAGTTGCGCTTGAGCGTCTGCTCCGCTATAGAGATAGGGGAAGAGGATACGGTCCAGCGTCTGGTTCATAATACCTGCTACGCCTAATACCAGCAACGGCAAGGAATAACGAAGCATGGCACGAAGTACCTTTGCGTCAAAATGTCCGCCTTTGGGCATCGTCATCGGCAGCAGACACAGCGTCTGAATAGTGGTCGCCAGAATATTACTGAGGAAGACATAGAACACATCGTTCTTTCCCAGTATTACCAGGAAGAGCAGGTTAAAACCGATGTTGAGCAGCACAAACAGCAGTTTGAGCGCAGCAAAAACAATCGGTCTTTTCTGATAGCGCAGATAGGCAAAGGGGATACACGCAAAGGCATCAATGGCAACCGTGGCAAACATCATCTCCACAAACTCCGCGTGGTCGGGATAGCCTAACACATTTGCGACAGGCTGATGGAAAATGATGACGAGCATCGTAAACAGCGCACTACTGATGAGCAATGCTATGTAGGCCGTCTTATAGACCGTCCGGGCATCATAGTCTTCGCGGTTGGCGAACCGGAAGAAACCTGTCTCCATGCCGTATGTCAGAAGCACAAGCAATAATGCCGTCCACGCATAGATATTCGTGACGATACCATAGTCCGCCGTGCGCGCTAAGGCATATGTGTACAGCGGAACCAACAGGTAGTTCAGGAACTTACCTATGATAGAACTCAGTCCGTAAATGGCGGTGTCCTTCGCCAAGGATTTCATCTCACTCATCCTCTTTTCCTTTCACACAAATGACGATTTCTCCTTTAGGTGCTTTGGCGGTAAAATGCGCGATCAGTTCGGCTAACGAACCGCGCACCGTCTCTTCATGCACCTTGCTTATCTCGCGTGTCACGGATGCCTTGCGTTCTGCTCCGCACACGGCGGCTAACTGCTCAAGCGTCTTGACCAAGCGGAAAGGCGACTCATAGACGATGAACGTCTGGTCTAATTGCGCCAAGTACTGCAGCCGCGTCTGACGCCCTTTCTTCTGTGGCAGGAAGCCTTCGAAATAGAAATGGTTGTTCGGCAGGCCGCTGTCCACTAAGGCCGGCACAAAAGCCGTGGCCCCCGGTAAACATTGGATCTCAATATCTGCTTCTGCTGCGGCTCTTACCAGGAAGAAACCGGGGTCGCTGATTGCCGGAGTGCCGGCATCAGAGATCAACGCGATATTGGCTCCTGCTTTCAGACGCTCCACGATATCGGCCGAAGTCTCATGCTCGTTGAACTTATGATGGCTCTTGAGCGGTGTATGGATATCGAAATGCTGCAGCAACACACCGCTGGTACGGGTGTCTTCTGCCAAAATCAAATCCACGGACTTCAGCACTTCGATCGCGCGGAACGTCATGTCTTGCAGATTGCCTACCGGTGTCGGAACGATATAAAGCATTTATCCGAAACGTCTATGTAAGGTAACCAAGAACTGCTGATAGGAGTTACTCTCTGCGTCCCAGTTGAAGCGGCTGATGTAATTCATCGCCTCGTCGAAAGAACCCAGTTCGTTCAACTCTGTCAGCGTGCGTTGCATCAGTTCGGCGTTCTGACCGAAGAGCTCGCGTTGATAGAGGAAACGGTCGCCTAACGAAATAGCCAGACGGATGTCATCAACGGCCTTGCCGTACACGGCTGCCTTGGGCGATGCTTGTTCTACAACGACTGGTTCCGGTTCCGGTGTCGCTTCCACAACAGGTTCCGGAATGACCGGCTCTTCCGGAATAACGGGTTCTGCCGGCTTCTCTACAATCACCTCTTTGATGACTTCTACCGGTTTCTCAACCTCCACAACCTTCTCTACTACTTTTTCCACTACTTGCGGTTCGGAAGTAGGGAGGTTCTTCAACTCCTCCAGCTCTGCCTCCAGCGAAGCAATAATCGCTTCGTTATTGGCTTGTGCTTCCTCGAGCGCCGCAATACGCGCCTCGAGGGCCTCGAAATATTTAATCAAATCTTCCATGAAGAATATTCAATTTTCAATTGTCAATTATTTCGTTGCTTCTTCCAGTTTCTTCATAATGGAGAACATGAAGATAGCTGCAACGAGGCAAACGCCTACGAACACACCCCACACAATCCACAAAGGTATATCGCCCCACAGTTTGCCACCGATGCGAACGAGGTAGTTACCGATAGCGGTTGCTACGAACCAACCACCCATCATCATTCCTTTGTATTTCGGAGGAGCCACCTTGCTGACGAAGGAGATTCCCATCGGGCTAAGCAATAACTCACCGAAGGTCAAAATCAGATAGGTATAGATAAGTACGTTAGCGTTTACGAAGGTGGGGTCTCCGCTGACACGTGCCAACTCCTGTTGAGCCGGTGTGAGCAGACCGATAGAGCAAACAGCCATCAGCACATAAGCGGCTGCTGCTACAACCATACCATAAGCAATCTTACGCGGAGCCGAAGGCTCTTTGCCGCGTTTAGCCAAAGCACCGAAGATAGCCATGCTAACCGGCGTAAGAGCTACTACGTAGAACGGGTTGAACTGCTGGAAGATAGGAGCGGCGATATCGATCGTCTCGGGACGGTTGAAGAACTTATAGGCCAGGATACCAATCATGCCGACACCCACACATGCCCAAATCGTTTTAGCCTTGCGCGTGCCCTCGCCAAAGATACCGAAGACAGCATAAACCAAGATGGCAACCATCACTAAGTTCCAGATATCGAATGCCATGGTCTGTGCTCCGCTTACAATCGGATTGACAAACTCGTCGGCGAAGAAGGTAAGCGTCAGACCGTTCTGGTGGAATGCCATCCAGAAGAAGAGAACTACGGTGAATACCAGACAGAGCGCTACGATACGTTTCTTGGTCTGTTCCGGAGTCAGTTCCTCTACTGCCTCGTTGCTGTTTTTAGCCGCTTGCTTAACGGTGTGCTCCACGTGCTTGAACCAGGGGCGGCAAGCATAATAGATAGCGATACTCAGAACCAACGAAGCGCATGCAACCATGAAGGCGAAGTGATAACTGTCGTTCACGCTGTAACCTAAAGCCTCTTGTGCATAAGCCATGATCTTCACAGCTGCTGTCGGCGCGAACATGGCACCTACGTTAATCGCCATGTAGAACAGCGAGAAGGCTGCATCACGACGGTCTGCATATTGCGGATCGTCGTATAAGTTACCTACCATTACCTGCAAGTTACCCTTGAAAAGACCCGTTCCGAACGAGATAAGCAGTAAGGCCAAGAGCATGATACCCATCGCAAATCCGCCTCCGCCTAATGGAATAGCCAGGCATATATAGCCGAGGAACATAACGAAGATACCGATAGTCACGCATTTGCCGTAACCGATTTTATCGGCAATCATACCACCAATCAGCGGCAGGAAATAAACACATGCCAGAAAACCGGCGTAGATGCGGCTTGCAGCGTCTGCCGACAATCCGAAATTAGCGCGTAAGAACAGCGCAAAGACGGCTAACATCGTGTAGTAGCCGAAACGCTCGCCTGTGTTGGCTAATGCCAACGCGAACAATCCTTTTGGTTGATTTTTGAACATAAACTATAATTTTTTTAATCTTTAATTTTCAGTTATAAATCAACAATCTCGCACCATCCGTGCGAATCATTAGCTCGCCCGTATTGGATATCCTTGAGCGCGCGATAGAGTTCAGTCAATATAGGTCCCGGCTCTGTGCCGAAAGAGTAGGTGATGTTCTTCTCCGGATCAAGCACACGGTCTATAGGCGAGATGACACACGCCGTGCCGCAGGCTGCGGCTTCACTCATCTCCGCTAACTCTTCCAGACGGATATGCCGGCGGGTCACTTTGTAGCCGCGCTCTTTAGCCAGGGTCATCAAGCTGTTGTTCGTAATACTCGGCAGGATAGCCGTCGAACGCGGTGTGAGATATTCAATCTCATCGCCTTTGCGCTTGATGCCGATGAAGTTTGCAGCCGAGCACTCGTCGATATACCGATGGTATCGGGCGTCCAGAAAGAGACAGTCCATGCCCATATTATGCGCGGCTTCCGTAGCGCGGAAGGAGGCTGCATAGTTACCGCCCACTTTGAATTGCCCTGTGCCGTAAGTAGCTGCACGATCGACATAACGGTTGACGATAAAACTCGTGCAATGGAACTTACCCGGATAATACGGACCGATAGGCGAAGGGATGACGATGAACTCAAAGTCCCGTCCCGGACCTACACCCAAGCGTGGCGTCGTGCCTATCAGCAACGGCCGGAAGTAAAGCGTGGCACCTGTGCCGTATGGCGGTACAAAATCGAGGTTTTTCTCTAATGCCAGATGAATCGCCCGTCCGAATATCTCTTCCGGAACAGGCGCCATGAATAGGCCTTCCGCACTCTTTGCCATTCGTTTGGCATTCTCGCGCCAACGGAACAGACGTATCTTACCGTCGATGCCGCGGAAGGCTTTCAGTCCTTCGAACGCTTCCTGACCGTATTGCAGACAAGTGGCCTGCACATGTAAATGCAGATACTTGTCCTTCGTCGCGTAGGGTTCTTCCCACACGCCGTCATGAAAGGCCGAACGGACAATATATTCCGGTTCGGTATAATGAAATCCTAATTTTCCCCAATCAATATCTTTCATTCTTCAAATAACTGCGTCCGGATGCTATCCGGTCATTCATCAAATAGCGTATCCAGCACGCTTAACTCTGTTTGCCACGGATGTTTGTCTGTCCAGATCTGTCCGCTCCAATCCGTCGTACGACTCTTAGCTCGCGTCTCTCCTCTTTCGACTAATTGCGGTCTTTCTTTATTAAGCAACGCCACAATGGTTGCGTTCAGTTCGTCATTCAGGTCAATCAACCACTTGTACTCCTTCTCATAGAACGGCCGCAGATAGTCGGCGAAATACATGAAGTACGGCGTGTGTTGATAGGCGCTTACCAAAGTGATCCAGTGTTGGTGTTGCCAGCGTGTCTGGTAACTGATCTGTATGTCGCGTGTCAGTTGTTTATGTTCTACTTTCCCCACAGGAACGGTTAACCGAACTAATTCTCCTTTCGTGTCGCGGATCAACGCCCTGTTGCGAAAGGTCTGCTTCTCAAATGTCTCCATCTGCTCAATCGTAGCCGGTTCGCTCATCAGCGCTTCCATGTACGACAAAGGCGGCAAATATGCTGTAGGCAGAATCATAAACGACCAATCACCATTGAGATTTATGATCTCCTATACGGTTCCAGCGGATGCTGTGTTTGTCTTTGTCTATACTGAGCCAGATGAATACCGGTCGGCCGACAATATGGTCTTCCGGCACAAATCCCCAGTAACGACTGTCGGCGCTGTTATGACGATTGTCTCCCATCATCCAGTAGTAATCCATCGCGAACTCGTATTCTTCGCCAATCGTCATCGGCTTGAACTCGTACGCATCTGCAATACGCTTATAAACCCAGTAGTTCTCCTCTGTTATCAGCACCTTATCGCCTTTCTTCGGAATATAAATCGGTCCGTAGTTATCACGTGTCCAGTCGTTATGTCCCAGCGGATAAACGGCACCGCCGCGATCTTCAGGCTCCAAAACAACGGCCAGCACATGCGGATTCTTCTCCAATTCTTCTTTCATGGCTTTCGTCAACGGAAAATGCCAGGTCTGCGGGTCCACGATGATGCGGTCGGCTTCGCTAATGCCTAATTTGTCCAGGTATTTTGCGCCGAATACATGCCCGTCGGTCTGCACGAAATAGTTGAGTTGCAGTCCGTCACGTTCCGGTTCACGTTCGCCGTTCACATAAATCACATTCTCCACAATCTGCAGACTGTCTCCCGGCTCGCCTACACAGCGTTTCACGTAGTTCTCCCGACGGTCCACAGGGCGTGTGATGATCTCGCCGAACACATCCTTGCGCGATTGGATGACATGCTCGCCATAGTAATAACGGAGCGTGTAATAGTCGGGATTCTGCATCTGCGGATTGGAGCACACGGTATCGCCGGCAGGGAAGTTAAAGACGACGATATCTCCTTTCTTCGGACTCGTCCAGCCCGCCAGACGCTTGTACTCCCAATGCGGTTTTTCGATATAACTCTTACCTCCGCCTAACCAGGCCGGCATCGTGTGTTGTACCAGCGGCATGGATAGAGGCGTCTGCGGAACACGCGCTCCGTAAGCCATCTTGCTCACGTACAGGAAGTCGCCTACACGCAAGGTCTTCTCCAGACTCGAACTCGGTATCTGATAGTTCTGGAAGATATAGAGGTTGATGAAATAGACGGCCACTAATGCAAACACGATGGCGTCAATCCAGCTGCAAAGCGTATAGATCGCCGGCTTGGTGTCTTTGTATTTGCGCCACCAGCTGTAGTTGATATATCTGGTCGTGAATGCATCCACGATGAGTGGCAGCAACACCAACCAACCCAAACTCTTCCAGTCGCCCCATGCTACCCATAATACGAAAGCGATATAGAGTGCACTCCAAACGCTTGCGCGTATCCATCCGCCGCGACTGACTTCTGCAATTCTATCTTTGAAACTCTTCATGTTTAAGTGTGATGCTATATTTATGCTATATATGTCCTATGTATATCGTATCCTGGTACACCTTATATATACTATTTATAGTATATATCCCGTGATTTTAGAAAATGTCTTATTTTATGTCTTGTTTGGCAAATTCCTCTGCCGCTAAAACAGCTCCTAATGCAAAACCTCGACGGCCTTTGGCGATATGCGTGATGACAATCGTGTCTTCCTCGCTATCCCAACTTACTACATGCGTACCCGGCACTTCTCCTTCACGAATAGACTCTATAGGTACGTTTTCCCATAACCCGTCACCGATAACCCGTAACCCTTCAGCCAAGGTCTTTGCCGTGCCGCTCGGCTTGTCCAGCTTGTGAATATGGTGCGTCTCGGTAATAGACGGCGTGTACTGCGGCTGTTGCGCCATCTTCTCCGCCAATATCTTATTCAAATCGAAGAAAATATTTACGCCTACCGAGAAGTTACTGCTCCAAACAAGCATAACTTTGCCGGTCTCATTAGAGATAACCGTTTTGTTGTCCTTGATTTTTAATTCGTAATTTTTAATTTTTAATTCCTCTGGCTTCCAACCTGTGGAACCGCATACTACGGGCACGTTCTGCGCCCACGCGCGTAAAATATTATCCTTAGCCGTTGCAGGAGTTGTGAACTCAATCGCCACATCTGCACCCTTTAGATCGAACGCATCCCCCGCGTCAATACGTGCCACGATCTCGTGACCTCTCTCCAGGGCAATCTCTTCAATCATATGCCCCATTTTGCCGTATCCGATAATCGCTATTTTCATAAATCCTATAAAAAGCGTGCAAAGATACATAAAACATTTCATATATGCAAGCATATATGCAAAAAGGAGCACTTTCGCACTCCTTTTTACCCATTTCCGTCAATTTTTCCACATTATTTACTTAAGATCCCATGACTTTCTGTCTTTAAGAATAAACTCATCCTTCTTGGCATCGTAGTAATAAAGCGATTGGAAAATCGGATTATCTGCGTCGCAAGATAGGAGAGCTGCTTTCAATTGCGCATAGTTGCTATAGGTGTCCACTACTTCATCAACGTAGGTGTAGGTAGAGTCACGACCGAGACGGAAGGTCCACGTACAACTCTTTTTGATTTTGAAAGGACCATCAGGTGTTCCGGTAAAATAATTATCCATCGTTTGACCTACTCTGGTCTTCTCTTCATCTGTCAAATATTCTACGTTTTTATCGTAGTATGGATTAAAGCAAATGATTCTGCCTCCGACGTAACTGTTATCTTTTACATATTCACCAAATGTAACATTGTTGTATTGATAAGAAAGTCCATCGTTCATATGCATGATACTCATTAATTGCGAAGATGAGTGTCCTCCTTGCGCAACATAACGGCAAGTGACAGAAAAATTTCCTAATCCCTTAGCGCCACCGTACGTATCAGAATAGCCGTCCGGATTGATGCCCTCTACCTTCATCTCGAATGAAGCCGTCGGTTTAACGGTTCTTTTGATTTCCGGTTCAGGAACACCTTCTTCTGCTGCTTGACAGTCTGATTCGGATTTGTCCAATTTCTTGATCTGCACAGACAGTTTGTTTTTGTCATAACCCATCGCAGTATAACAATTCATCAGCTCTGTAGCTTGTGCATCAGCCTCGTTTTCATCTACATAGACGTACATGGTCTCGGATTGTCCGTTAACAGTCAAAGTGATCTCATAACATGCTTTTTGATTGTTCTTGCATGAAGCAAGCAACAGTACCAAAAGGCAAGGAATAATAAATAACTTCTTCATTTTTTTTTGTTAGTTTTTGTGCCTACTCTTTATGGGATTTTCGGCTCTCTCCGTTATTGTTTATTGAATTATCTGTACTAAAAAAGTGAGCTAACTGCTATAGGTTCATTCGGGCATCCACTCCCATCTCTTCCATATATGCAGACAGCCCACGTATAAACGTGAGCGTCATGCTTTTATTCTTGGAAAGAGATTTTCAATATTGTGGATGATTGAATGACTCCTCAAATAAAGCACACGCTTTTTTAGTCTTATTATGTCACCGCTTTTTTACGCTGTCGGTGCCAGCGAGAGTTCTTTTTTATATCTTCTCGCTTAAAAATGCATAATTTTTGCATTTTCTTGCTCAAATATTTGCATATATCATTTTTTACTAACTATCATTTTGCGCTGCAAAATTACGAATAATTTTTGATATATGCAAATTTATTTCACCTTTTCAACCAATTCTGTATCTCATCTGCCAAATCTGCAATACTTGTCTGTCCGTCATTATTCACAATAAGTCTGATTTCTGAATCCTGACTTCTGAATTCTCCTTGCGCCTTGATACGCGCGCGTACCTTATCTATATTAACGGGAGAAGCGTCGCCTTGATAGTCGCGTTCGATCGTGCGGGCAATGCGAATCTCTTCAGGGGCGTTCACAACGATGATACGGTCGCAGAGGATATCCAGACCGGCTTCATAGAGGATAGCCGACTCCACAAAATCGGGTTTGCGTTTCTTGATATCCAAACCCACCGCAGGATGCACGATGGCATTGAGTCCCGCCAATAATTGCGCATCTTCAAACACACGCTTTGCGACATATTGCGTGTTGTATCGTCCGTCAGCAAAGGCTTCTTCTCCCAGTAGTCCGATGATTTCCCGCTGCACGCCGGTGTTCTCTGCGATGATCCGTTTGGCTTCTTTGTCGCAGTCATAGACGACAAAACCCCGCCTTTCCAGTTCCCGTGCGATCGTGGATTTGCCGCTTCCTATACCTCCTGTAATACCTGTAATCATATCAGAACTGGAAATAAATAAACGGTTGCATATCGGCGGTAACAAACTGATAGATGATGACGATGGCTACACAGACGGCAATCACGATTGCCCAGACAGGCATCGCCGTGAACCATAGCCGATAGCGTCTCTTCCAGTTAGATGGCAGCCAATGGATAATCATTCCTGCTACGAACATGAGTACCACCCATCGATAAGCCCATAGGAAATCAGGGATAATGGCATTACTCCATGCGCCGCCAATCTGATTGACCATGTTTTTTGCCGTCCGCCATGCTACTTCATTAGCCGTCGCCGGATCGAGGTTGCTGCTCGAACGGAAGAACAGACGCGTAAAGGTGATGAAGGTGAATGTCTGAGCAATAGCCCAAGCGGTTGCAGCACCTTTGGTGAACTTGTTGTCTGTGCCTTTGCAAAGCCAATAGACATAGCGGATAAATGTACCAACCCAGATGATGAGTGACCATACGGCGAACAGCCGCCATACCGGTAACGCCCATATATAATCTGCGGCAAACAGGCTGACAGTCAGAGCTGTGATGGAAACCATGCGAAGATGCCAGCTCGTCTCGCGCCATATTTTCTCTACAATCATACCGGCTCCGTTGATAGCACCCCATAGTACGAAGTTCCAACTTGCGCCGTGCCATAGACCGCCTAACACCTGAGTGATGAACGAGTTGAAATTAGACGCCCATAGCTTCTTGGCCTTAAAGCCAAAAATGGTACGGTTTCCGCCTAACGGAATATACAGATATCCTTTGAGCCAACGGCCTAATGACATGTGCCAACGCCGCCAGAACTCCTGCGGACTTTGGGACTTGTACGGACTCTTGAAGTTCATCGGCAGATAGAAACCCATCAGCATAGCCACGCCAATTGCTATATCGGTATAACCCGAGAAATCGGCATAGACCTGCAGCGAGTAAGCGAAAAGCGCAAACAGATTCTCAAAGCCCGAGAAAAGAAGCGGATTGTCAAACACGCGGTCAATCAGGTTGACGGCCAGATAGTCCGACATGATAATCTTCTTCGCCAGACCGTTAATGATCCAGAAGACCGCTATGCCGAACGCTCTTCGGCTCAGTCGGTAAGGCTTGTATAACTGCGGGATGAACTCCTCGGCTCGTACAATAGGACCGGCTACCAGCTGCGGAAAGAACGACACGTAAAAGCCGAAATCGAGGATGTTCTTAACCGGCTCAATCTTCTTGCGGAAGACATCACAGGTATAAGAAATGACCTGGAAGATATAGAATGAGATTCCTACCGGAAGCACAATCGTATCTACGCTAAAACGCCCGGCTGTCGCAAAACCGTTGCCGACATACGCAAAGATATCAAAAACCCGGAAGTCCGCTCCGAACCAGCTGTTGATGACGTTCGTGAAGAAATATGCGTACTTGAAATAGAAAAGCAGACTCAGGTCAATTACCACCGAGAGAGTCAACCATAATTTCTTATGAATACTGACCTCGGACCGCTGAATCCGCCGTGCTATCAGCCAGTCGGAGATGGTGATAAACGCCAATATCAGCAGAAACAGCCCGCTTGTCTTGTAGTAGAAGAACCAACTGACAAAAAGCAGGTATATATTGCGCAAATGCAGTTTCTTGTTACCCAACCGGTCAGGAACGCCTTCCATGATGAGCGCAAAGAGTGCAAAGACCAACGCGAAGAACGCCCAGAAATAGAACTGGGTAAACAGCAGCGGACTCTCTGCATTAAATGCCAATATGTATCGTAAGGTCTCCACTATTGTGCTATTCCTTCCAATAACCAGTCTCCGATGGCATTACCGGCTTTGCGGGCTCCGACGCGATGGAAATGCACGCCGTCTGAACCGGCCAGTCCTACTTCCTGCCAGCGTTTCATACTGCCGTTGCCACCCATCCATTTGAACAGACTGAAATAGGCGATATGTTCTTCCTGTGCCATCTTATACAGTAGTTTGTCCATATATGGTACCATCGGATAGGTCTGCCATTCGCCGTCTGTCTGCGTGAGCATATCGCTCGGTCCAATAAAGAGGATAGAGGCGTTCGGAGCACATTCGCGGATATATTGCACTTGCTCTCGCAGCCCTTTCACGATAGCCGCTATCGTACCCGGCTTCTCGTTAAAAGGTATCGCATTACCACCGAACTGCATAATGATAAGCCGCACGTTCTGTTCGCGGTAGAAAGTATTCAACTGCTCTTTATCCATCTTCGTGAACACCAGTCCGAGACAGCCGCGCATAGGAATGTTATCGACAATCACGCCGGTCTTGCTCTCTTGTGAAAGACCGTAAACGGCACCTCTGCCTTCGAGGAAGGCGGTGTCGCCTGAGAATGAATAATGAACGGAACTGTCAGCAAAGATTTTCCAACGGTTATAACGCGCCGCAGGAAGGAGTGGAGTGCAAACAGCTGTGATGGTCTCGCTGCCTCTTACCAGACTGTCGTTCATTACCGCCACTTGTCCCATCACGCCGTATAACCCGTCGTTGCGTTGCATGGCTTTCGGACCATAGACCATATAGCGTCTCAGACTGTTGGACGGGCTGACAAAACGGCCGTTGAGATAGAGGTGTTGCTTGATTGTAAGGCTCGGGATGGTCTGCGCAAGAGGCATCAGACCGACTCCGTTACCGCCATATTGTTCCTGCAGCTTTCCGCGAATCTCCATCGTGATGCGGTCTTCTTCTATCTGGCTGTCGCCATAGTGCAACACGCGCACGACGCGTTCGCCGCTCTCTGCCAAAGACTGATAGAATGCCTGCAGGTAATACCGGCTGTCCACCGTAGAATCAAGGGCTACTTCCGGAATGATAATCTTTTCTTTCTCCGGCTCGACGCTATCTATAACCTCAATCGTGTCCGTGCTGATTTCCGTCTCGGGAATGCTGTCTGCTTTAGCAATCTGCCATTCTTGGATGAGATGCTCAAACGACCAATCCTCCGGAACAATCCAGTAGAGTGCTCCGATAATAGTCATGACGACGCTTATAAACAGCAGAACTTTGTACGGACGCATATTACTTTTTCCAAAGTGCGCGGCTGAACAACAGCAGAACTGTAAAGATCTCGAGACGACCGATCAGCATGACGAAAGTCGCTACCCATTTAGCAACAATCGGATAGTCTGCGTACGTGCCGGAAGGACCGAACTGACCGATAGAGACACCTACGTTGCCGATAGCCGATACGGCCGTACCGATGGCTTCGTCAAATGCCACACCGGATGCGCAGAAAACCAATACAGATAGAACGATAATGGCGATATAGAAGAACATAAACGCCATGATATTACTGGTGGTCTGTTCTTGTAAAGTCCGTCCGTTGAAGCGTACCGGAATGACGGCATTAGGATGGATACGACGTTTGATTTCCGCGATAGCGGACTTCGCAAAGATAGCGATGCGTACCCATTTGATACCTCCGGCTGTAGAACCCGACGACGCGCCTGTAAACATCATGAAGAATACAAACACCCATAGCAGTTTGGGCCAGGTCATATAGTCGCTCGCGGCAAAGCCGGTACTCGTCATAGCAGAGCATACCATGAAGAAACCTTTGCGTAACGCACGTTCCATGGTAAGGAAGATGTTTTCCAACTCAACAATCTTACGTACGTCATGCTCGATTCCGTAGTGGATGAATAGACCGGTGGAAAGAATGAGCGTTGCTATGCCGATAGCGATGGCATACCATCGTGTCTCTTCATCCTTGAACAAGCGTTGGGGCTTTCCGCGGAATAGCAAAATCAATTGCGTGAAATTCAGTCCTGAGAGGAACATGAAGACAGCGGTAGTCCATTGGATTGCGGCATTATCGCCAATCATACTGTCATTTCTCGTAGAGAAACCACCGGTAGAGATGGTACTCATGGAGTGACATAAGGAGTCGAACATCGTCATGCCTTCCAGATTCAGCAAAGCCGTTTGCATGATGGTCAGGAGAATGTACGTGAGCCACATATGCTTGGCGGTGTCAGCAATTCGCGGACTGAGTTTCTCGTAACTGACACCCGTCACTTCGGCGCTGTAGAGCTGCATGCCGCCTAAACCGAACATCGGCAGGATGGCGACACTCAGCACGATGATACCCATACCGCCTATCCATTGCATGAGCGCACGCCATAATAGGATGGAATGAGTCATGACCGTTACGTCACGAATGACAGTAGCGCCTGTTGTCGTGAAGCCCGCCATTGTCTCGAACCATGCGTTAGTCAGTTCAGGCAATGCCCCGCTCAACCAGAACGGTAACATGCCGAATAGCGAATAGATAATCCATACCGTCGCTACAATCACATAGCCTTCGCGTTCTCCCACACGGTGCTCCGCTTTGCGACCGGCCAGTAACATCCACCAACTGCTCAACCATGTGACGGCGGATGAGACAAGCCATGCGCCGAGGTCCGCCTCTTTATACCACCATGCAGCGAACGTGGGCACTAACATGAATAGTGCTTCCAGGGTGGTTAACACACCCATCGTCTTAAAGACGAGCCGCCAGTTGAATGTCCGTGTCATTTGAAGAATCGCTCTAAATGTCTAATCACGTGGTTCTTGCAGAATACTACCACCAGGTCGCCGGCGATGATTTGTGTATCGCCGTTCACAAGAATACCTTCTTCGGCACGTACGATACCGCCTATATTCGCATCATCCGGCAGGTTCACATCTTTTACCTTATGCTTCGTGATGGCGCTACCTTCTTTGGCGTAGAATTCTACAATCTCTGCATCTGCGCTGGTCAGGTTGTGTACGCCACGAACGGAAGCATCCAGAAGCATCTGGTAGATGTAACTTGCTGCAATCGTTTTCTTGTTGAGTACCGTACCGATATCCAGTCCTTCAGCCATCGGGATATAATCCAGGTTCTCCACTTCGGCAATGGTCTTGCGTACGCCGAAGCGCTGAGCTGCCAGACATGCGAAGATGTTTGCCTCGCTACTGTCTGTGACGGCTACGAAAGCGTCTGCGTCCTGAATTCCTTCCTCTTTGAGGACATCCATATCCGAGCCGTCGGCATTGATGATAAGGGCGTTCGGCACTTTCTCGCTCAGGATGTTACAGAGTGCACGGTCTTTCTCGATGATCTTGATGTTCATCTCGTCCACTAATTCCGTAGCAGCCTTACGGGCGATGCGGTCTCCGCCGAAGAAGATCACATTCTTGATCTCGCGTTTGTTCTTGCCTAACTCCTCGCGCATGTACTCCATGTGCTCCTTAGGGCAGACACAATAGACCAAGTCGCCTTCCTCCACGGTGTCCTGTCCGCGCGGGATAATCGTTTCCGTTCCGCGTTTGATGGCTACGATGCGGTATTTGCCGTGGTTGTAAACACCCGAGGCAAAAGTCTGGCCGATGGTCTTAGCCGTACTGCGCACTTTGATGACGCATAACTCCAACGCACCTTGTCCGAGATGGAGGTGGTAACGCATCCAGTTGGTACGCAGACTCTCTTCGATCTCGTTGGCGGCCAGCACCTCCGGATAAATGAGATGGTTCAGACCCATCTTCTCGAAGAAAGCCCTGTTCTCTGGCAGCAGATATTCGTAGTTGTCGATACGCGCCAAGGTGCGTTTGGCACCCAGCGAGTTGGCAATGAGACAGGCTGTCATGTTCTCCGTCTCATGCGGCGTTACGGAGATGAACAGGTCGCATCCTTCCACACCTATATCTTTGAGGTCATGGATAGAGGTCGGGTTTCCTACTTTGGTCAACATGTCGTAGTTGGCGCTGAGGTCACCCAGGCGTTCTTGGAACTCATCCAACAGGCTGATTTCCATATCTTCGCGACTTAGCAATTTTGCCAAGTGCGTGCCTACTTCTCCGGCACCTGCAATAACGATTCGCATAATCCTTCTTTGTCTAATTTAAGCATATGATAGAGCTCTTTAGTAGAGCCGTGTTCTACAAATTGGTCGTGTACGCCAAGGCGTATCACGCGTGGCGTATAGCCATGGTCCGCCATCCATTCCAAAACCGCACTTCCGAGACCTCCGGCTATCATGCCGTCTTCAGCTGTGACGATGGTCTTGAATTTTTTACCTACTTCATGCAGAAGGTCTTCGTCCAGCGGTTTGAGCCATCGCATGTCATAATGCGCATAATTCTTTCCGCTGGCTTCAATGGCTTCAGCCATCGTGTTTCCTATAGCTCCGATGGTCAGCACGGCTACATTCTTTCCGTCACGCAGTTTGACTCCCTTGCCGTATTTCACCATTCCATCATTCGCATCATTTGCATCATTCACTATCGGCGTTCTCCCTCTCGGATAACGAATAGCAACGGGACCGTCTAATGTCTCTGCCATCTTCAACATCTGCCGCAGGTCTTCTGCGGTTCGCGGGGCACAAATCTGCATGTTTGGTATCGGGCGTAAGTACGCCAAGTCCAGCAGACCGTGGTGCGTAGCGCCATCGTTACCTACGATACCTGCACGGTCAATACTGATAACCACGTGCAGGTTCTGTAGCGCTACGTCATGAATAATATTGTCGTACGCACGTTGCAGGAAGGTTGAGTACTCGTTGCAATAAGGTAGCATACCTGCCTTTGCCAGACCGGCACTGAACGTCATGGCGTGTCCTTCGGCAATACCGACGTCGAACACACGGTCCGGCATCTCTTTCTGCATGATGCTCATCGAGCAGCCCGAAGGCATGGCAGGCGTGATACCCACTATCTTGTCGTTCTTCTTGGCCAGTTCCAACAGCGTCTCGCCGAACACTTCTTGCCATAGTGGCGGAACTTGTAACCCGTCACCCGTAACCTGTAACCGTTCGCCGGAGGCAACGTCAAACTCTCCAGGCGCGTGCCAAACGGTCTGGTCGTTCTCGGCAGGCGCGTATCCTTTGCCTTTCTTGGTGATGATATGCAGCACTTTCGGTCCGCGGTGGTTTTTAATCTCACTCAGGATACGTACCAGACTCTCAACGTCATGACCGTCTGTCGGACCGAAATAGCGGATGTTCAGACCCGTGAAGATATTACTTGGTTGCCTGCTCAGTACGGCCTTCAAACTGTTGTTGCGACGTAGCATAGCGCGACGCTTGCGTTCATCGACCAAGTGTAACTTCGCTGCCAGCTGATACAGTTTCCAACGCCACTTGTTGTACACGCCACTCGTCGTAAGGTCTACTAAATACTGCGTGATACCACCTTTAAGCGGGTCAATGGCCATGTGGTTGTCATTGAGCACAATGAGCAGGTTGTTCTTGTCCATTGAGGTGTTGTTGAGTCCCTCAAAGGCCAAACCACCTGTCATGGCTCCATCGCCTATGATAGCCACGACGTTGCTGTTGCCGGCCACATCGAGTCCCAACGCGGCGGAGATGGAGTTACTGGCGTGTCCTGCTATGAACGCGTCGTACTCACTCTCCGCAGGGTTGGTAAAAGGACTGAGACCCTTGAACTGACGGTTGGTGTGGAATCGGTCACGACGACCGGTCAGAATCTTATGCGCATAGGCCTGATGGCCTACATCCCATACCAGTTTGTCGTTCGGCGTGTCGAATACATAATGCAACGCCACGGTCAGTTCTATCGCCCCTAAAGACGATGCCAGATGCCCTGGGTTCTTACTCAGCGCCTCGATGATGAACTGCCGTAACTCCTCACATACAGCCCGCAGTTCTTCTATCTTCAACTGCTTCAGATCTGCCGGGCAGTCAATCCTATTTAGATAATGATACTCCATTATTTGCCACGCTCAAGCAGCAATGTGCGAGTCGGTTGATCGCATACCTCGGACGGACCGTAGTATTGGATCGGGCCCGGGTAGATATAACTGGTCTCGGGGTCTGCCCAAGCGGCACGATGGTCTTGGAGGTATTTGAACGGCGCACCCTTGAGGTCTACGAGAGCCTTCTGGATAACGGGTTTCATCTTACCGTTACGTTTCTCCATATTCATCATCATCGTGATAGGCACACCACCTGCAACCCATTCAGCCGCAGGCTTGGTCAGGTTGCGTACGAGCGACATATAACCGGTCTTGCCGGCAGCGATGAGGTGCGTAGCGTTCACACCAATCGAGTAGCAGTAGTCTGCATCGAAGTTAGACGGCATAGCGCAACGTCCTTCGTAACCGAAGAAATGGTTCAACGCAGCGAACTTACCCTTGAACTCACCGTTAGCTTTGAGAACGGCAAGGCGCTTGCCTACCATTTCGATGAGCAGTTTTTCCGTCTCGATCTGCGATACCATGACGTTTCCGTGCGGGTCACGGTCGAGCGTGAGCTGCTTAGCAATACCCTTCGGCAGCGAGCGGAATAGTTCGCACGAAGCCGGAGTCAGTTTGCTCTTTACATACTCACGTTTGGCATCATCGCCATCGAGGGAAGTGAACTCCTCGTTAGCGGCCAACATATCGTTGAGCTCCTGGATAAGAACGCGCATAGCGGGGATGAACTCAATCAGACCTTCCGGAATGAGGATGGTACCGAAGTTGAGGCCGGCATTTGCACGGGCTACAATCACTTTCACGATGTCTTCTACGATATCGTTGAGGGTCATCTTCTTCGCCTCTACTTCCTCCGAAATGAGGCAGATGTTCGGTTGGCTCTGGAGTGCGCACTCGAGTGCGATATGTGAAGCCGAACGGCCCATGAGGCGGATGAAGTGCCAGTATTTCTTAGCGGAGTTAGCATCGCGCTGGATGTTACCGATCAGCTCGGCGTAGGTCTTACAAGCGGTGTCGAAACCAAACGAAGTCTCGATCATCTCGTTCTTGAGGTCGCCGTCGATGGTCTTCGGGCAACCGATTACCTGAATGCCGCATTGTTTCTGGAGGTAATACTCTGCCAGCACACATGCGTTGGTATTCGAGTCGTCACCACCGATGATGACAACGGCCTTGATACCTAATTGCTTGCAAACTTCGATACCGTTATCGAATTGCCAGGTCTCTTCCAGTTTGGTACGACCCGAACCGATGATGTCGAAACCGCCGGTGTTACGATATTCGTCGATGATGTCACCCGTCAGTTCCTGATACTTGCCGTCGATGAGGCCGGAGGGACCGCCGAGGAAACCGTACAGTTTGTTATTCGGGTTGAGGGCTTTGAGGCCGTCATAAAGACCGGAGATAACATTGTGACCACCGGGAGCTTGTCCTCCGGAGAGGATGACGCCTACGTTAAACGGCTCTGCGCAATGGTTCTTGCCTGTGGTGGGTTCCATGGTAATCATTGGCAGACCGTAGGTATTCGGGAAGAGTTTCTTGATCTCGTCCTGATCAGCTACCGATTGTGTTTTCGCGCCTTCTACGAGGCGTACTGCGCCCTGTAAAGCAACCGGCATTTTCGGCTGGTAGCCTTGGCGGGCGATTTGTAATGGACTTTTCTGCATAAGGATTAATATTTTAGTGTTGTTTATCTTGTTCGATTAGTTCCAGTAGTTTTTCTACGGCCTCTTCCTGCGGGATATTCTTGAGGATACATTCCTTGCCGCGGTAAAGCGATATACGGTCTCGGCCGGCACCTACGTAGCCATAGTCGGCGTCAGCCATTTCTCCCGGACCGTTTACGATACAGCCCATGATGGCAATCTTGAGACCTGTCAGATGACTTGTGGCGGCTTTGACTTTATGAATCGTCTCTTCGAGGTTAAAGAGCGTACGACCGCAACTCGGGCAGGAGATATATTCCGTTTTGTAAATGCGGACACGGGCAGCCTGCAGGATATCCTTGCTCAGGAAATTAAGTTTGTTCTCCGTGAAATTAGGATTGACGAGCGTCAGTTCCGTTGCCTTGTAGTCCCATAAGAGACGACCACATTCTGCAGCTGCTTGCAGGCAGAATAACTCCCAGTCTTCCTCATAACTGGTATAACGAATTTCGGCATTGCCTCCAATGTTATCCAGCACTTCGGCAACGACCGAACCATCATAACGGATTGAGTCTTCGTCCGTGAAATAGTCCACGAGGTCCTGTGCTACCGGTATCTCGTTCTCGGGTGCCTCGCTGAGGCTGACGCGTATCGTGTCGCCGATGCCGTCTGCAAGAAGCGCACCGATACCGACTGCAGACTTGATACGTCCGTCTTCGCCTTCGCCGGCTTCAGTCACACCGAGGTGCAGCGGGAAAGCCATGTGCTCCTTATTCATCGTCTTCACGAGCAGACGCACAGTCTCGACCATCACGCGCGTATTAGAGGCCTTGACGGAGATGACGATGTCATGGAAATCGTGGTTCACCGCGATGCGGAGGAATTCCATCACAGATTCTACCATGCCTTGCGGCGTGTCGCCGTATTCGTTCATCATCCGTTCGGAAAGCGAACCGTGGTTCACACCGATGCGAATGGCGGTGTCGTGCTCACGGCATATATCGAGCAAATGTACAAAACGCTCTTCAAGTTTGGTGGCATCCTTGCTGTAGTTACCGGGATTGATACGAACGGCTTCCACTACTTCTGCTGCCGCATCGGCTACTTCGGCATTGAAATGTACGTCCGCTACCAGTGGCACGGCGGTCAGTACTTGAGCGTGAATCTCTTTGAGGGATTCCACTTCACGCAGACCCTGAGTGGTGAAACGAAGCAACTCAGTACCCGCTTCGATACAACGGCGGGCCTGGTTGACAGAACCGTCTATATCATTCGTGTCCGTGTTCGCCATCGTCTGGATACGAATAGGGTAGTCGGAACCGATAAAGATGTTCCCGACCTGTACGTTTGTGGTCTTTCTTCGCTTATTTGTTAGTTTTATTTGCATAAAAATGCATTTTTCTTCAAAAAAATTTGGTCAATTCAAAAATTTGTAGTACCTTCGGACTCCGCCTTGCTTACGCAATTCCCCCGAAGCTATGTTCGCACTTTCGTGCTAACGGCAACTATTTAACCGAAAAAAACTCATTTTTGCGAGCATAATTCATTTTTTTTGTTAAAATATTTGCACATTTCAAAAATTTATAGTACCTTTGCAGCCGCTTTTGAAAAAAGGCGTTGAAATAATCGTTCGAGGCTCTTGAGCCGAGATAAGAATCAGTAGCTCAGCAGGTAGAGCACATCCCTTTTAAGGATGGGGTCCTGGGTTCGAGCCCCAGCTGGTTCACAGAGCAGCGAAATGCTGCTCTTTTTTGTTTTACCCCATCACGATATTTACAATGCGACCCGGCACGACGATGATCTTCTTAATCTGCGCACCGTTCAGGTACTTGGCGGTCTGCTCATCCGCAAGGACAAGTTTCTCCACTTCTTCTTTCGGCGTGTCCTTCGGGCATTCGAGCGTGAAGCGCACCTTGCCGTTGAACTGTACCGGATATTTCTGCGTGTCCTCAACCAAGTACGCCTCGTTGCATACAGGCCACTCTGCGTCAATCACGAAACTCTCGTTGCCGCACTTGTGCCACATTTCCTCTGCGATGTGCGGAGCGTACGGCGCCAACAGTACGGCTATCTGCTCAAGGATAGCACGCTTGTTGCACTTCAATGCACTCAGTTCGTTCTGCGCGATCATGAACGCCGGGATAGATGTGTTGAACGAGAAGTTCTCGATGTCCCAAGTGATTTTCTTAATGAGCTTATGCAGGCTGCGCAACTCCTCTTTCGTCGGCTCAGCGTCCTCGATAGTCTCGTACATGTTCCACAGACGCTTGAGGAAACGATGCACGCCGTCGATACCGTTGGTGTCCCATGGCTTGCTCATCTCCAGCGGGCCGAGGAACATCTCATAGAGGCGTAAGGTATCGGCGCCGAACTTGGCGATGACGTCATCGGGATTGACCACGTTGAACATCGACTTACTCATTTTCTCTACCGCCCAGCCGCAGATATACTGCTTTGCGCCGGCGGTATAGCCCGTCAGTTCGGATGATGTGCCGTCCGCAAAGACGAACTCGGCGTTCTTGAACTCCGGCATCCATGCGCGGAAAGCGTTGATATCGAGCACGTCATTATTAACGATATTCACGTTCACGTGAATCGGCTGCACTTTGTCCTTGTATTCGGGGTTCTCGATGAGGTTGTAACTGATATAGAGGTTACCCGTCGCGCCCTCGCCGATATAGCGATAGACGAAGTTCGAGCGACCTTGG
>JAFWAK010000095.1 GCA_017507715.1 Paludibacteraceae bacterium
GGTCCGGCTATTGCAGACGACATCACCACCAGTGCTATCTGGGCTGTGCTCGCTGCACTCGTTGTGATCTTCCTCTATATTCTGCTCCGATCCCGTAACTTCGCTTACTCCGTTGGTGCACTGGTAGCGTTGGCCCACGATACAGTAATCATCCTCGGTCTGTATGCAATCCTCTGGAAGGTAATGCCTTTCTCCATGGAAATCGACCAGGCCTTCATTGCTGCTATCCTGACCGTTATCGGTTATTCTATCAACGATAC
The DNA here is from genome assembly GCA_017507715.1 of Paludibacteraceae bacterium. Taxonomy (GTDB): domain Bacteria; phylum Bacteroidota; class Bacteroidia; order Bacteroidales; family Paludibacteraceae; genus Colicola. The sequence continues at coordinate 261 of JAFWAK010000095.1, forward strand.
CGTGGTCATCTTCGACCGTGTACGTGAGTACAATGGTCTTTATCCGAAGCGTGAGCGCAAAATCAATATCAATGATGCGTTGAACAATACGTTGAGTCGTACATTCTCGACCTCAATGTCTACGTTTGTGGTATTGTTGGCAATCTTCATCTTCGGTGGCGAGACGATCCAAGGTTTCGTATTTGCTCTCCTTATGGGTGTAATCGTTGGTACCTATTCGTCTCTGTTCATCGCTTCGCCGATTGCTTACGATATCCAACGTGCGCAGGCTAAGCGTGCTGAGAAGAAAGCCGCTCTGAAAAAGTAATGGCGAAAAAACAACAAGAAATATGTAGTTTCTGCGGTCGTCCCATGCCCGAGATGTTTCTCGGACAGGAAGAAGGAACGTATATCTGCAGCGAGTGTATCGAGGAGGGCCATAGAATAATCTCTACCCGCCGTAAATCCAATGCACTCAATAGCGATGAGTTGTCGGTAGATAACCTGCCGACGCCGCAGAAAATCAAAGATTTCTTGGACCTGTATGTCATCGGCCAGGAGGAAGCAAAACGCTTCCTCTCGGTCGCTGTGTACAACCATTACAAACGTTTGCTACAGGAGATTACCAACGATGATGTCGAGATAGAGAAAAGTAACATCCTTCTCGTCGGTTCGACAGGTACTGGTAAGACCCTTCTTGCACGAACTATTGCCAAATTGCTGAAAGTTCCTTTTGCGATTGGTGATGCCACAGCCTTGACACAAGCCGGCTATGTGGGAGAAGATGTTGAGTCATTGCTCGTACGCCTCTTGCAGGATGCCGATTATGATGTTAATAGGGCACAGCGAGGTATCGTTTTTATCGATGAAATCGACAAGATTGCTCGTAAGTCGGAGAATATGTCCATCACGCGGGACGTGAGCGGAGAAGGCGTTCAGCAGTCTTTGTTGAAGATGCTCGAAGGCTCTATCGTCAATATTCCGCCTCAAGGTGGACGTAAGCATCCCGAGCAGGAACTCATTCATGTTGATACCAAGAATATCCTCTTCATCTGTGGAGGTGCGTTCGATGGTATCGAGCGTAAAATAGCGCAACGAATGCACACGCAGGTCATCGGTTTCACGGCTCAGCAGGAGACGGCACATATAGACCAGGATAACCTCCTTCAGTATATTGCACCGCAGGACCTCAAGTCCTACGGACTTATACCGGAGATTATCGGTCGTCTGCCCGTTCTCACATATCTGAAGCCTTTGGATCGTCAAGCGCTGCGAAATATCCTCACGGAGCCCAAGAATGCCTTGACCAAGCAGTATCAGAAACTGCTGGCGATGGATAATGTCAAACTTATGTTTGACGATAACGCGCTCGATTATATCGTGGACAAGGCCATCGAATACAAACTCGGAGCACGTGGCTTGCGTGGCTTGATGGAGAATGTGATGACCGACCTTATGTTTGAGTTGCCGAATCACAAGAAAGAAGGCAAACAGAAACCGTTCACCATAACCAAAGAGTACGTACGTGAGAAACTTGAGAATGTCGATTTCGTGCGACTGCAGCAAGCGGTATAAACAAAAACGCGACTCCATTGAGCCGCGTTTTTTTATGTCTCTTGTGTTCTTGGTTAGAATCCGGAATAGACCAGTTTGAGGTTTAAGCCGTTCTGAGCCGAACGTATCACCGTGGCAGAAAGCGTCTGCGATTCTTTTACCGAAGAGATGACGCTGGTAGAAGAACTCGTGGTGGCTGTGGTGACCGTAACCGGTACTAAAAGCAAGTCTAATTGCTCAGCAATACTGTCTTCTCGTAACTCGTGCGTCAGCATAGTGGACAGGTCGTAGGTGTAGAAATAAATGGGGTCACCAATCGAGTCTGTACCGCTGGTCAAACCGCAAATGAGAGCACAGGTGTCAGACGGCATCTCGCCTTTTAATACGCGCTCGGCAGCCTCTTCTTTTACCAGCAGCATGTATGGAGCCGGTTGCAACCAGTCATTATGCGTCTTGTCGGCTGTCGCGCCATTGAAGACATTCTCTATATCTACCTGCAGCAACGCTAAGTTCACGTACGGACGTTTCACAATTGTATCACCTGTTGCGGCGTCAATAGACTCGATCATGTGGTCAATCATTGATTGCTGCATCTTCTTTACCGGCAATGAGATCTGCGTGTAAATACCTGCAGGACCGATGATATAGTTGTATAACGCAGAGTCTTGCTGCAAATCGTTCAGCAGGTCCTCTTTATTGACATATTGAATGCTGTTGACAGCACGAACCTCGGCGTTGGAGTAGAATACTTTCAGGTCATTGACCGTCGTATCCTTGCCCTGTTTGTCGTACGAGAAATGATAGTACACACCCATCGCAATATCTTTGATATTGAGAACGGTGGAACTACCGAAATCTGTTTCTACTAGCAAACCTTTAAATTGTTCGTTAAAACTATCTTGGTCCGTGAACTCGCGTATCGATGCGAAGCGATGGAAGAAATCCGAGGTGGAGTCCATCATCATCTTGACCATCGGTTCGTAAATGCCCGAAGAATTGGCTAGGGAGTCCATCTTCTCGGATGCCGCAACAATACGGCGGTTTCGGAGGATACTCTTCGTCCTCGAGCAGTAATCCGAGATATTGATATCCGTGTAATAGGTCTTTGCGTAATTCAACTGTTTGCCGTCCATCTCATACACGTTGATACTCAGCGGTGATTTGCCGTCACCTACCCACGTTGTGTAATGGAAATAAAGCGAGATGGAGTCAATCACGGCATTACTCGGATATTTGAAACCTTCCGGGCATGTCAATTGCGTCAGTATCTGCGCGCGAAGCGTGCCATAGTCAGTCTCAATTTCGCCTAACAGCATGGAGTCCGGAGACGAGATGATAGCGCCACAACTGTCTATCCGACTCTTTAGATCAAACGTGTCGGCAATAACTATAATGCCGTCTTCAGGAGCCAGAATTTCACTTCCTGTACTGGCCAAATCATTCTTACATGCCGTTAAACAGCATGCAAGACCTATCACATATACTATGAAAAACTTATTTTTCAATTACCACTTACCAATCTTCAATCACTCTTCTTCTCCGCCCAATAGGGTCTGGTAGAACTCCCACTGCCGTTTGCAAGCCTCGGTCAGATCCTCTGTCTCTGCGTAAGGCAGTATCGGCTTGCCTTTCGTCTCGGCGTAGTTGGCTACGCGCTGGTTCACCTTTGGTGTCGCATAAACAATAGCATCCGCATAGTCAACCGCCAAACGCATCAACTCTTCGTAGCCTACAGGGAATCCGGCAATGGAACGCACGTCGGTGTTGCTCACACCCTCAATACGCATCTTGTCCGTAAACTTGGTCGAGAAGGGTTTTTGATATTCGTTGTCATCCAGCATAACGACAATCTTCGAGTTCGCAAAGAACGGTTCGTCGTTAAAGGCTTTCTTCAAATATAGCGGTGTCAAGGCGCTCATCCAACCCGAGCATAAGATGATATCTGGCGTCCAGCGCAGTTTCTTCACGGTCTCTATCACACCGCGCGCATAGAAGATTACACGGTCGTCATTGTCCGCATACTCCTCTCCATTCTCATCGACTACGCCTTTGCGGCGACGGAATAAGTCATCGTTATCAATGAAATAGATCTGAATGCGTGCCGTCTGAATAGACGCAACTTTGATAAGCAACGGATGGTCGCTCTCCTCGATGATCAAGTTCATACCTGAAAGCCGAATAACTTCGTGAAGTTGGTTGCGACGCTCGTTGATTTCTCCAAACTTTGGCATGAACGTGCGCGTCTCAAAGCCATGACCTTGGAAGTACTCCGGAAGCTGACGGTTAAGGAGACGAATAGGACTCTCTTCCGCCAGATAAGGGTATATCTCTTGCGAGATAAACAGGATTCGTTTCGGCTCTTTCATAGGCGTGTATACATTTTCGCACTGCAAAATTACAAAAAAAAATTGATATATACAAAAAAATGAGCGATTTTAATCGTTTTTGCTTGCAAAATAAGAAAAAAAGCACTATCTTTGCATGTTTTTTAGTCAAAATAGTACGAAATAATGCAAATAATTACTACCAAAGCAGACCTGCAGGCTGCAGTGAAGGCTTGTAAACAAACTGGCCAAACAATCGGTTTGGTTCCTACGATGGGTGCGTTGCATGAAGGGCACGCTTCGCTCGTGAGACGTGCGGTGGCAGAGAATGACATCTGTATCGTATCGGTTTTCGTTAATCCGACCCAGTTTAACAACAAAGAGGATCTCGCCAAATATCCGCGCAACATCGAGCGCGATGCAGCGTTGCTCAGTTCCATAGGTGCGCATTATGTCTTTGCGCCTACGCCCGAGGAAATGTATTCGGCTGAGGAGATGAACGAGACGTTTGCGTTTGATTTTGCAGGACTTGACCAGGTGATGGAGGGAAAGATGCGTCCCGGTCATTTCAACGGTGTTGTACAGGTTGTGAGTCGTCTTTTCTATCTCACGCAACCCGACAAGGCGTATTTCGGTGAGAAAGACTTCCAGCAACTTGCCATCATCCATCATATGGTAGAACATAGTTCTATGGCTGGTACGTTTGGAGATTTGCAGATCATTGGCTGTCCTATTGTGCGTGAGGAATCAGGCCTGGCTCTGTCCAGTCGCAATGAGCGCCTTTCTTTGACAGAGAAGGAGACGGCTCTGGCGATATCTAAGACTCTGTTTGCTTCGTTGGAATGGGCTAAAGAGCAAGGTGCTACCGTTGCCGGCGTTCAGCAACGCGTTATCGATACCATCAATGCCGTGCCCGGACTCGAAGTGGAGTATTATGAGATAGTGGACCAGACCACCCTGCTTTCCACCGATACTTTTGAACACGCCATCGGCTGTGTCACCGTATATTGCGGTCCTGTACGTCTGATAGACAATATCAAATATTAAATCATAAAATCGTCCATGACGATAGTCATAGACTCCCATATTCCGTTTATCGTAGAGGCGGTTCGCTCCGAATGGCCGAATGTCGATATTTGCCCGATGGAATCGGAAGAAATCGATGTATCGGCAGTGCGGAATGCGGATGTCCTCATTGTGCGTACGCGTACAAGGGTGGATGAGTCGTTGTTGGCTGGTTCACGTGTTCGTTTGGTGTGTACGGCCACTATCGGTTTTGATCATATAGACACCGCTTATTGTGAGTTGCACGGCATACAGTGGCTGTCTTGTCCCGGCTGTAACGCCCAAGCCGTATGCGACTATATAGAAGAAGCGCTCAAGGAATCTGCAAGTCTTCCGATTTTCCACTCCTCGCAATCTCCCACTATCGGCATTGTGGGAGTAGGTCATGTGGGCAGCAAAGTGGCGGCTATGGCAGAGCGGAACGGGTATGAGGTGCTTCTCAATGACCCGCCAAAGAATATAGGCGTTTCGCTCGATTTCATCGCACAAAAATGCGATATTATCACATTCCATGTTCCATTGGATACAAGTACGTATCATCTATGCGATGCAGCGTTTCTGACCAAGTGCAAATCGGATGCCTTGATCATCAATGCAGCGCGAGGCGGAGTGGTGGATGAGAAAGCGCTTCTTGCTTTCGGACATCCGTTTATTCTCGATACATGGGAGGGTGAACCGAACATAGACCCGCAGGTGTTAGACCATGCCCTTTTGGCTTCTATGCACATAGCGGGATATTCGGTGGAGGGCAAACGGAATGCTTCGCAGACTTGTCTTGACGCGATGGCACAGACCTTTGGTCTTTCGGCTATTGATATATCACATTATTCATATCAGGGATCGACACAAAAAAACAGCAGCGAACGCTGGCTCGCTACTGTCTCTTCTCAACTCAAGGCGGCTCCTACTGCTTTTGAGGCACTGCGCAAAGTTTATCCACTGCGTGAAGGATAGGCTCAATAGAGGGCGCTTCGCCTACTGCTTCTACCATCCATTGTTTCGGCGTTAAACGACCTAACTTGTAAATACGTGCATATTCCTGTGCGAACTCTTGTTGTGTCTTATACTGAGCCAAATGTTCTTCCAGCTGGAACTGCACGATATGTCCGAGCGGATAGTTCGGCAGGTACATTGGCGCATTGACCATATGGCTGTAAACGCCTAATAGGATGCAGTCATGTTCACCCAATACCGGTTCGTAATATTCATTCCACACCTCTTTGGCAATAGCCAGTGTGGCTTCGCATAATTCCTTTGGAGTGGCATTCTGATGCGCATAGATCCATCGCCACATACGCATATCAACCAGACTTACGCCCATGATCTCGTACATAGACCAAAACTGATCAAATACCTCATCGGGGTTGTTGATGCCGTTACCCATTTGGGCATTCGGCAATAACTGCAGGTCGCGGTGCTGCCAGAGGAAGGCAGACGCTTCTGTATAAGCCGTGTTCGGTACGCCGGAGAGCATGTAATGGTCAATGAAATACATGTCGAGCACCTGTTCTACGCAGTGCCCGAATTCGTGTACGGCAATATTGTATCCTTTATAGTCCATGCCGGAGGCAGGAATACGTGTGCGGAGACGGGCATCCTCTTTGCGTCCCAGACATGGCCATGCGTGCCCTGAGCCGCGTGCAGGTTCTACTACGATATGGGAGGCGATTTCTTTCGATTCCATCGGAGAAAATCCCATCTGTGTCAGCAATCTCGACATATCAGCGGCAAAGGCTTCTGCGTTCGGGTAGAGAGTGCGGATAGTGGCCGTGAGGGCATCTTCATTCATGGAGGCGCGCGCTTTGAAGCCGTCGTACCAGATATCGTACGGACGTAAGTCGCGCCCCAGACGCGTTTTGATAATAGCGGCAACTTGTCCTACTTGCTCAGAACCTATCAAGGCGCTGAAGAGGCTGTCCAACTCGGCTGCAGGAATCTCTACATCGCCTTCGAAATTACGGATGATGCCTGTGTTCATTGTCGGACAATAGGGGTCTTGGGCAAAGTAGGCGTGCGCAATATCCAATATCTTTTCATAACGCGTATAGGGTTCGGATGCGTCGGCCGTTTGTGCGTATGGTTGCCAGATACAGTCCGCATTGTTAATAGCCTGTTGCGGGATAGTCTGGTTCACAATGCGCCGCATTATCTGATAGATCATTTCCTGCTTTTCCTGTCCGTCTTTATCAGCGTAAAGCGCCTTCAGCTCGTCACGTAAGTTCCAGTGACTGAGCAGTATCTTGTCGTTATCCCATAACTGCCGTCCGTCCTCCGTGCGCAAGTTACCCATATAAATATTATAGTCAGCGATGTAATTCTCTGCATTGGCATAAGCCTGTGCCAAGCGTGCATTCACGTCACCCGGTACACGGGTGGTGAAAATGTCTCCCATTCGGGCATATGCCCATTCCTGACGCGTCCATGCTTTGCCGAGAGTGTTCTTTTCCTCTAAGGTATAATGCGGGAAGTTCATGATAGTGACGAACGCCAATTTGTTGGCGAACATATCATCCGAGAAATGCGCTAAGGGACTATAGCCTGACATGATCCAGTCCGAAGCTTGAGGCTCAGTAGCATTCGTCAGTTGTGTCGGACGGAGTAACTCAACGGTCAGCATATCGGCTGACTGATAGACGTTCTCAAAGATAAGACTGAGAGACTCAAACAATGCCCGCCGCGCACTATCCGTCGTGCAATAATAGTCAGCAACGAGTTGCTCGAACTCTTCTTGTTTGCCGTCCGCAGCCGTCCATAATGCGGCGGCTTGGCGAACGCCTAAAGGTGCAGATTCTTCCGTTTTCATCGATGTTTTTGAGGTGCATGAGGCTAATACGAGGCAGCCTAAAATGAAATGCTTGATTTTCATACGAGAATTTTTTACGGTGCAAAAGTACAATTTTTTTTGCACATATGCAAATTTTTTCGTATCTTTGCACCCGATTTTTATGCAGACATAAAAAAGTAAACAAATATATGGCAAATTTTCAAAAATTAACTCCTCGTTCAGAGGACTATTCTAAATGGTACAATGAGTTAGTGGTGAAGGCTGACTTGGCGGAGCAGAGTGCGGTGCGCGGATGCATGGTCATCAAGCCTTATGGCTATGCTATCTGGGAGACCATTCAGGCAGAGTTGGACCGTCGGTTCAAAGAGCAGGGTGTGAAGAATGCGTATTTTCCGCTGTTAATCCCGAAATCTTTCCTGAGTCGTGAGGCAGAACACGTAGAGGGTTTTGCGAAAGAGTGCGCGGTGGTGACGCATCACCGGTTGATGAATGACCCGAACGGTAAGGGTGTGGTAGTTGATCCGCAGGCCAAACTGGAGGAGGAGCTGATTATTCGTCCGACGTCGGAGACGATCATATGGAGTACGTATAAGAACTGGATCAGCAGTTATCGCGATCTGCCTATACTATGCAACCAATGGTGCAACGTGATGCGCTGGGAGATGCGTACACGTCTGTTCCTGCGCACGGCTGAGTTCCTCTGGCAAGAAGGTCATACGGCGCATGCGACTAAAGAGGAAGCTGAGGATTATGCTCGTCAGATGTTGGATGTGTATGCCGACTTTGCACAAAACGTAATGGCTATTCCTGTTGTGAAAGGTGTCAAGTCTCCTAACGAGCGTTTTGCGGGGGCACTCAATACGTATTGCATCGAGGCCATGATGCAGGACGGCAAGGCATTGCAAGCCGGCACAAGTCACTTCCTCGGTCAGAACTTTGCGAAGTCGTTTGATGTTACATTCCTCAATAAAGAGAACAAATACGAGTATGTATGGGCGACCTCATGGGGCGTGTCAACGCGTTTGATGGGAGCTCTTATTATGACGCATTCGGATGATAACGGTCTCGTTCTTCCACCGCATCTGGCTCCGATACAAGTGGTTATCGTTCCGATTTTCAAGAAAGAAGAAGACCTCAACAAGTTGCTTGTCAAATTGAACCCGATTGCAGACCAATTAAAAGCGCTGGGTATTCGCGTGAAGGTGGATACGGACGAGAAGTACACGCCGGGTTACAAGTTCGCTGACTATGAGTTAAAGGGTGTGCCGGTTCGTTTGGCGATGGGTGGTCGTGATCTGGAGAATAACACGATTGAGATAGCTCGCCGTGACACGCAGACCAAAGAGACGATTTCTGTCGATGGGATCGTGGAGATCGTGAAGAACCTATTAGAGGAAATACAGAAGAATCTGCTGACTAAAGCCCTCAATTTCCGTGTGGCCAATACACGTGAAGTGAATAGTTATGACGAGTTCAAAGAGGAACTGAAGAAAGGCGGATTCCTTTTGGCTCATTGGGACGGTACGGCCGAGACGGAGCAGCGTATCAAAGATGAGACAAAAGCGACCATCCGTTGTATTCCGTTGCAGGATTTGGCGGATGGAACGAATGCGGATATCATTGCTCGTGCCTCTGAGCCCGGTACATGTATGGTGACGGGCAAGCCGAGTGCAGGTCGTGTAGTGTTTGCCCTCAATTACTAACATTCTAATTAATTATTTGAAGCCATGATACACATTCACGAAGAGGCGGCTCGCTGCCTATTATGCGAGAACGCGCCATGTGGCGCAAAAGCGGCTCGTGCCATTCGAGCGCTGCGTTTTGAGAACCTATGGACTGCGCGTGCCTTGCTGGGCGAGATGAATGCTTCTGAGATAGAAGCGTCAGAGCAGGCGTGTATTCACTATGACCGCCCGATCCGGATAGGGGAGTTGAAGAAGTCTGTTCTGGATGGTCAGAATACTCCGAGTAATCAGAGTCTTCCATCGCTGGAACTCAATTTCTGCGACATGGTATGCGAGAATCCGTTCTTCCTGGCGAGTTCGGCAATCTGTACGAACTACGAGATGGTGGCTCGTGCGCTGAAAGCCGGTTGGGCGGGTGTGTATTACAAGACGATATGTAAGCAGGATATCCGCGAGGTGAGTCCTCGCTTTGACGCCATGCGTAAGGAAGGGACGCCGTTCGTGGGCTTCCGGAACATGGAGCAGTTGAGCGAGAACCCGTATGAGATGGACTTTGACATCCTCCATCGTCTCAAGGTGAACTATCCTACCAAGCGCATCATCGCGTCCATTATGGGGCAGACCGAAGAGGAATGGGGGGAACTCGCCAAGATGGCGGAGGAAGCAGGCTGTGATGCCGTCGAACTCAATTTTTCCTGTCCGCAGATGAGACTCACCGGACTGGGTTCGGATATCGGTCAGAACAACGAACTCATTCTGTTCTACACCTCTTTTGTCCGCGAGGCAGTGAAGATTCCTGTTATCCCGAAGATGACGCCGAATGTGATGTCGATGTCCACTCCTGCGCTCGCTTGTTTCTACGGCGGTGCGTCGGGTATCAGCGCCATAAACACCATCAAGTCCATCACGATGAGCCATGATGCGGAGGTAAACGAGAAAAAGACCGTTAGCGGTTACTCGGGCAAGGCGGTGAAGCCTATCGCACTACGTATGATATACGAAATGACTGGTAACCCGCTTTTGCATAAAGCTGGCATTGAGAAGCACATGGACATCAGCGGTATCGGCGGTATTGAGACCTGGCGCGACGCGCTGGAATTTATTCAGTTAGGCTGTCGGAACGTGCAAGTATGCACGGCCGTCATGCAATACGGTTACCGCATCATAGATGACCTGATTCTCGGTTTGCAGCATTACATGGCGGAACGCGGTATCGTGGAACTGAAGAAGTTGGTAGGCGAGGAGTTGAAGAATATCGTTCTGCCGCATGACCTTGACCGTGATACGATGGTGTATCCGAAGATTGACCGTGAAAAATGTATCGGTTGCGGCCGATGCTATATCTCGTGTATGGATGGCGGTCACCAGGCTATCAGTTTCGGTGAGGACCGCAAGCCGAAGATCATAGGCACGAAGTGCGTAGGCTGCCATCTGTGTAAGTTGGTATGCCCGACGGGTGCCATCGGCGCAGCCAACAGAATGCCCAAGAGAAAATAAGAGAAAAAACTATATGAAAGAAGTAACGACAAAGAAACTGATGGATACCATCATTGAAGGTATCCGGAATCGCAAGGGGCAACGTATTGTGACGATTGATTTGAAGAAGATCAAAGAGGCCCCTGTGGAGATGATGATTATTTGTGAGGGACAGAGTAACACGCAGGTATCGGCTATTGCCGATGAGATAGATGACTTCGTGCGCACTACCACCCATGTACACCCGTTGAGTGTTTCCGGTCAGGAGAATGCCGAATGGATAGCAATGGACTATGGTACGATATTTGTGCACGTCATGCAGCGTGAGCCGCGTGCTTTCTACGATATCGAGCACCTCTGGGCAGACGGAAAAGTAACGGAACTCCCGGAGATACTCTAATGACTAATTGGTAATTTATGGCAGAAAAAAACAGTAAAAATCGTGCGCCTAAGCGTCAGCAGCCGAGTGGTCCGAGGAGATGGATTAGTCTCTTCTTCTATACCCTCGCTTTCGCGTTGTTGGGCTTCTATCTCTTTGGAGACAAAGAAGGGACTGGCGCCAGCAAGGAGTTGAGTTATACCAAGCTGACCGCCTATATTGAGGCTGGAGCTATAGAGAAAATCGAAGTCACGGATGACTTGCAGGCAAAGGCAACTGTCAAGCCGCAGAGTTATACCCTCGTGTTCGGCACGCAGGGCGACGGCGAGAAAGCTAAAGGAGTGCTGCGCACGCAAGTGCCTTCTATTGATGAGTTCTCCAAATACATAGACGGCATTAACGCTACGCGTAAGACGAACGGTCTGGCTGCGGTGGATGTGAAGTACACCAAGTCGCATGACTACTGGTATCTCATCCTCGTCAATATCCTTCCTTTCGTACTCATTGTGCTGTTCTTCATCTATATGAGTCGTGGCATCGGCAGCGGCGGCGGTGGTGTCGGAGGAATCTTCGGTGTCGGCAAAGCACAGGCACAGTTGTTTGACAAGGAGAAGAAAGACAAGGTGACGTTTGAAGACGTAGCCGGTCTGTATGGCGCCAAACAGGAGGTGCAAGAGATAGTAGAGTTCCTCAAGAACCCGAAACGTTATACCGAGATAGGCGCCAAGATTCCGAAAGGTGCGCTGCTCGTAGGCCCTCCGGGTACCGGTAAGACGCTCTTGGCTAAAGCCGTGGCCGGTGAAGCCAATGTACCGTTCTTCTCCATGAGCGGTTCGGACTTCGTGGAGATGTTCGTGGGTGTCGGTGCCAGCCGTGTCCGAGACCTCTTCCGCCAAGCCAAGGAGAAGGCACCGGCTATCATCTTTATTGACGAGATAGATGCTATCGGGCGTGCGCGCGGCAAAGGCGTGATGACCGGCGGCAATGACGAACGCGAGAGTACGCTGAATCAGTTGCTTACCGAGATGGACGGTTTTGGTACCAACTCGGGTGTCATCATTCTGGCTGCTACCAACCGAGCTGACGTACTTGACGCAGCACTGCTGCGCGCGGGACGTTTTGACCGACAGATACATGTCGAGTTGCCGGATCTGCAGGAACGTAAGGAGATATTCATGGTGCACCTTCGTCCGCTCAAACTGGACGAGACCGTAGATATCGATTTCCTAAGCAAACAGACGCCGGGATTCTCGGGCGCAGATATCGCCAATGTATGTAACGAGGCGGCCCTCATCGCTGCGCGCGGTAACCGCAAGAAGATAGGCAAACAGGACTTCATGGACGCCGTGGATCGCATCGTAGGTGGTCTGGAACGCAAGAATAAGATCATGACGGAAGAGGAGAAGAAATCCATTGCCTTCCATGAAGCCGGTCATGCAACCATCAGTTGGATGCTCCGTTGGGCGAACCCGCTGGTGAAAGTGACTATCGTGCCGCGCGGTATGGCATTAGGCGCTGCATGGTATCTGCCGGAAGAGCGTCAACTGACGAACGAAGAGCATATACTCGACGAACTCTGTTCGCTCCTCGGCGGACGTGCTGCAGAGCAACTCTTCCTTGAGCAGACGTCCACTGGCGCACTCAACGACCTCGAGCGTGCTACGAAACAGGCGTACGCAATGGTGGCTTATTACGGCATGAGTGACAAGCTCAAGGATGTTAGTTTCTATGACTCCACGGGTCGTTATGAGTATGGTTTCACGAAGCCTTATTCGGACGAAACGGCGCATATCATCGACCAGGAGACGCAGCGTATCATCGCTGACCAGATGGCGCGCGCCAAACAGATCCTGACCGAGCATGCGGACGGACATCACCAGATAGCACAACTCCTCATCGAACGCGAGGTAATCACCTCCGAAGATGTTGAGCGTATCTTAGGTCCGCGGCCCTGGAAGAGCCGTGGTGACGAACTGCTCGAAGCAAATGCAGCTATCGCTCAAGCCGAGCAGGAGGCCAAACCGAAGAAACGTGCACCGCGTAAGAAAAAAGAAGAAACTCAAAATACAGAAAATAATGAGACAAACCCTGCTTAGCATCGCGTTGCTGTGTGCAGCGATGATGATGTCGGCGCAAGAGGCGCCGGAGAAACTGCCGATGGACCCCGAGGTTCGTTATGGCAAGTTAGACAACGGACTGACCTATTACATCCGTCATAATGAGCAACCCAAACAGCGCTGTGAGTTTCATATCGCGCAGGCCGTAGGTGCCATCCTCGAAGAGGATAACCAGAATGGTCTGGCGCACTTCTTGGAGCATATGGCGTTCAATGGTACGCAGCATTTTGAAGGTAAGGGTATCATCAATTATTTCGAGTCGGTAGGTGTGAACTTCGGCGGGAATATCAATGCCTACACTTCTATCGATGAGACGGTCTATCGTCTGTCAGACGTGCCGACCTATCGCGAAGGCATTGTGGATAGCGCATTGCTGGTCATGCATGACTGGAGTTGCGGACTGCTGCTGTTGCCCGAAGAGATTGACGCAGAGCGCGGAGTGATACTCGAAGAATGGCGCACACGTCGTACTGCATCACGTCGTATCTGGACGCAGATGCAAGCGAAAATGTACCCGGGCACGCAGTATGCCAAGCGTGATGTGATTGGCGATACCGCCGTCATCAATAACTTTGAATATCAGGCGTTGCGCGACTATTATCACAAATGGTACGGTCCGGACAATCAGGCAATCATCGTTGTCGGTGATATCAATGTAGATACCATCGAGGCCAAGATCAAACGTCTCTGGGCGGAAGTGCCGCGTCGTGCCAACTTTGGCGAGCGTCCTATCTACACCGTTAACCATAACGACAAACCGTTGATAGCTGTCGTGACCGACCCCGAAGCGGAAGGCAGCCGCATTGTGATGGAGTATAAATTCGACCAGCTGCCTGACTTCATGCAAGGTACAGCACAGGAATATATGCTCGAGATGGTGCGTAACTTGGCTTGCGACATGCTCAATAACCGCTTCAGCGAACTCTCGCTCGACCCCAAAGCATCGTTCACCGGCGCGGGGTGCCAATATAGCGAGGCTGCGAAAAAGATGGATGCCTTCTATGCTGTCATCATCCCGAAAGAAGGACGTGAGACCGAGGCATACAATGACCTGCTTTTCCAATTGGAGAAGATGCACCGCTATGGCTTCACAAATGCCGAGTTGGAACGCGTGAAAAGCGAGAAACTGAACTCGATGGAGAAATACTACAACGAGCGCAACACCCGCAAGAATATCACGCTGGCGCGTGAGTGCATCCGTCATTTCGAGGACGGTGAGTCCATGCCGGGTGCTCAGTGGGAGTATGAGTTCGTTCAAGCCACTCTGCCGCTCGTCTCACTTGAGACGGTCAATAATGTAGCGAAAGCGCTGACCCATGCCAACCCGACCGTATCTATCTCCGGTCCGGAGAAAGAAGGTGTGAATATACCGTCGGAAGAGACGATATTGGCTTCGCTTGCAGGCCTGGGCGAACTGGCTATCGAGGCTCCGGCAGAGGAAGCCTTTGATTCGGAATTGGTCAAGAAAGCACCGCATAAAGGCCGTATCAAATCCGTCAACCGTAATGATGCTTTGGGTATCACGGAGTGGACGCTGAGCAACGGTATCAAAGTGGTCTTCAAACCGACGGAGTTCAAGGCGGACGAGATTTTGATGCGTGCTTTCTCGAAAGGCGGTTTGAGTCAGGTGAAGACTGTTGACCTGCCTTCGGCACAGATGGCCACCACCATTGTCAGTCTCTCGGGTATCGGACGTTTCAACTACACGCAGTTAGAGAAAGCGCTGACGGGTAAGACCGTTTCGGTCAATCCGGAGATATCGGAGAGCACCGAGCAGATGCGCGGTTCGTCGTCCGTGAAGGACTTCGAGACAATGCTCCAGCTCAATTATCTCTATTTCACCGCTCCGCGTCGTGACGAGCAGGCCTATGAGACTTTCCTCTCGCTGATGAAGAACCAACTGGCTAATCGTGACAAGAACCCCAAGACAACCTTCTCTGACTCTATCCAGATGATGAGTACCAACCATTCGGAGCGTACCGTTCTGGTCAACAATGCGATGTTGGAGAAAGTGAACTTGGACAAGGCATTGGAAATCTATAAGGCACGCTTTGCAAACCCGGCAGACTTCACTTTCATCTTCGTGGGTAATATCAACCCGAATGATCCGAAAGTGCAGGAGATGGTTTGCCAATGGATGGGCGGTATGAAGACCAAGAAATGCAGTCATGAGGATGTGATTGACCATCACGTACGCGTAGCACCGGGTGTGCAGAAGAACTATTTCAGCCGCTCGATGGAGACAACGACTGCTTCAAATCGCATTCAATATACGTCATACGACATGCCGTTCACGATGGCTAATGACCTGAATATGGAGATGATCGGCCGTATCCTTTCGACGCGCTATCTGGAATCTATCCGTGAGCGCGAAGGTGGTTCGTACGGTGTAAGTACCTATGGCTATCTGGTAGCGCTGCCTTCACAACGCGCCGGACTCATCATGCAGTTCGATACAGACCCCAAGAAGCAGGCACGACTCATGGAGATCATCCACGAAGAGGTACAGACCATCATTAAGAACGGTCCGTTAGCAACTGACCTGCAGAAAGAGAAAGAGTCGATGCTTAAAGATTTCCAGGAAGACCTGGAGAAGAACACGTTCTGGCGCACAACGCTGTACATGTACTACATGTATGGTTGGAACGAGGTACGCGATTATAAGGCGGCTGTAGAAGCCATCACGGCGGAGACAGTACAGGCCACGCTCAAGAAACTCGTGGATGCCGGTAATATGTTCGAAGTAGTCATGTTCCCGGAGAACTAATCAGCGGCAATGAATATCCTTGTTGTCAATGATGATGGTTGGGGCACGGCAGGTATTCGTCTGCTGGCCAAGGAAATGACCAAGTTAGGTCATGTGACGGTGATGGCTCCCGATGGTCCGCGTAGCGGCTTCGGAGCAGCTATCACTGCCGCGCAGCCTTTCTACCTGCGTCGTATTGAAGACCATGACCTCAACGGGGCGGAAGTCTATGTGACGAACGGTACACCGGCCGACTGCATCAAGATTGCACGTGAACACCTCTTGGCGAACCGACAGATAGATCTCGTGGTATCCGGTATCAATCATGGTTCGAATGCCGCAGTGAATGCCATGTATTCCGGTACGATAGGAGCCTGCCTGGTGGCGGCTGAAAAAGGTATTCCCGCTGTTGGCTGGTCGATCAATAGTCATGAGATGGATGTGGATCTGCATTGGCTGCAACCCTTCCTGTGCGAGGTGACGCAACATCTGTTGGAAGAAGGTATCGCTCCGCGGACATGCTTTAATATCAATGCGCCTGTCGGCGAGATAGAAGGTATCCGCTGGACGCGTCAGTGCAAGGCGCACTGGACGAATGAACTCATGCCATTGGAAGGACCTCTTCCGGAAGGTGTGGAAAAGGGATGGAAATTAGGCGGAGAGTTTGTTAATGACGAACCTTCGGCAACAGATACCGACTTATGGGCATTGGACCATCAGTTACTGTCTATCACCCCCTTAACGATTGATTGGACGGAGTATGGATCGCTTTGATCGTTATTGGATAGGCATCCTTGTCGGACTTATTCTGCCGGCGGCTTTCGGACTGACGTATATCGATGTGATGAACCTCTGGTATCCGCTGCAGACCTTGCAGTTTCATGCCGGAGGCGTATTGAGCAAACTGCTCTTGGTATGCGTTTTCCCGGACTTGGCACTCATCTTCGTCTTTTATACCACGGATACGTGGCGTTTGGCCAAGGGTGTCTTGGCCGGAGCGATGCCGTATATATTGGCGGCTCTTATGGTTTCGATGTGATGTACTGCGCCGCAGTGGAGGCTGCGGGCTGAGTGCCCAAGAGAGAAACGAGGTGTTCGTATGAGGCGAGCATCTCTTTTTTATAGGCTTTGTCGTGTAGCAGGCGTGCTACCTCTGTTGCCACTTTATCTGTCGTGAAGTCATTGGCTACGCACTCTTTGATGACTTCTTTGCCGGCGATGATATTGACTAACGTAAAGTGTTTGATGGAAAACACCAGAGGCTGTGCCCAGCGGATGAGACCCAGCAGTCTGGCGCAACCCAGATGATAAACCGCTACTTGCGGACATCCCAACAAGGCTGTCTCTAAGGTTGCTGTTCCTGAATTGACAACAGCCGCTGAGGCTTGTTGCACCGTATCATAAGTATTACGTACCAGCCTCTCGTTATTGCGAAGATAGGGCGCGTAGAAATCGTCCGCTATATTCGGTGCTGCACACACCACCGGTGTATAATCCGGGAAACGTCTGGCAGCCTCTAACATCGTCGGCAGGCAGTGACTGATTTCCGAAGGACGCGAACCCGGCAGGACAGCAATAGTAGCGGTGACGACAGACTTTTTATTTCTGATAGCTGCCATCTGCTCCGCCGTCGGGTTACCTACGTACTCGCAGGTATAGCCGTACTGCGCGTAGAAAGCCGGTTCAAAGGGAAAGATACCCAGTACGCGGTCACACAAACGCGCTATCTGATGAATCCGTCTGCGCTTCCATGCCCATACCTTAGGCGGGATATAATAATAGATTTTCGTATCGGGCAGATGGCGTTTGCAGAAAGAGGCAATGCGAAGGTTAAACGACGGATAGTCGATGAGGACAAGAGCGTCTGGCCGTTCATGGAGTAACGCCATGCGGGCGATGCGGAAGTTATCCCGTACATCGCGCCAATGACTAATCACAGCGGAAAATCCCATAAACGCCATATTGCGTATGTGCCTCAAGAGCACACACCCCGCTTGCGCCATCTGGTCTCCTCCGAATCCGCATACTTCCGCCTGTGGGTCGCGCTTCTGAATATGCGCTATCAAGGCGGCCGCATGCATGTCTCCGGACGCTTCGCCTGCTATGAAGAAGTATTTAGCCATTCACTACAGCAATCACTTTTTGCGCCAATGCATTGGCTTCTTCCATCGTAGCCGCTTCGGAATAAACGCGGATAATGGGTTCGGTATTGGATTTGCGAAGATGTACCCATCCGTCCGCGAAGTCTATCTTCACACCGTCGCGGTCGTTCACTCGTTCATTGCGATAGAGCTCTTTGACGCGCGCTAAGATAGCATCTACATCCGTGTCCGGCGTAAGGTCGATACGGTTCTTGCTGATGCAGTAGTCGGGTAGGGTACGACGCAGTTCACTGACCTTCATATCGAGGTGTGCCAGATGGCTCAGGAAGAGTGCGATGCCAACCAATGCATCCCGGCCGTAATGACAATCCGGATAGATGACACCACCGTTGCCTTCACCACCGATGACGGCATTCACGCGTTTCATTTCGGCCACTACATTCACTTCGCCTACAGCACTGGCGCTATAAGTTCCTCCGTGTGCCTTGGTCACGTCGCTCAATGCACGGGTGCTTGACATGTTGCTGACCGTATTTCCCGGCGTATGACGCAGGATATAGTCAGCTACGCTGACCAGCGTGTATTCCTCGCCGAACATATCGCCATTCTCGCAGATGATAGCCAGACGATCCACATCCGGGTCCACTACAAAACCGACATCGGCTTTACCGCTCTTGAGCAGGTCGCTAATCTCCGTAAGGTGCTGCGGTAGCGGTTCGGGGTTATGCGGGAAATGACCGTTAGGCGTGCAGTTCAATTCGATGATATGCTCCACGCCTACAGCCCGCAGGATAGCCGGAATGGCCATTCCTCCTACCGAATTAACACAGTCAATAGCCACCGTGAAGTGTTTCTTCCTAATAGCCTCCACATCCACTAATGGCAGTTTCAGCACTTGCTCCACGTGATACGGCAGATAGTCTTTGGTCGTCATATGACCGAGCGCGTCCACTTCGGAAAACGTAAAATCTTCCGCTTCAGCAATGGCCAGCACACCCTTGCCTTCGGCGTCGTTGAGGAACTCACCGCGCTCGTTGAGCAATTTGAGGGCATTCCATTGCTTGGGGTTATGGCTGGCGGTAAGGATGATACCTCCGGCGGCTTTCTCACCGGTCACAGCCAATTCCGTCGTCGGTGTGGTCGCCAACCCGATGTTGACCACATCATAACCCATACCCATAAGGGTTCCGCATACGATTTGCTCCACCATGTGTCCGCTCAAACGTGCATCACGACCTACTACAATGGTGTTATTATTTGGCATGGCCGCACGCCGTTGGGTGGCGTACGCAGCCGTAAAACGAACGATATCTACGGGGTTCAGGCCCTCGCCTACACGACCTCCGATGGTTCCGCGGATACCGGAAATACTCTTTACAAGACTCATTTTATCGTTTGATTTTCATTTTCATAATATAGCAGTAAGGCGTCACCGAGTTGTTGTCGGCCGAGAAACCGCACTTACTTGGACATATCAGTTGGCACTCGGCATTGGTATATTTCATATACTTCACCGCCATATGCCAACCGATTGCCTCGCAGACGGTAGTGTTGCCGTATTGGAACTCCATAGGATATGCCTGGTCGAGTGTCGTCCAATAACTGAGCGTATCCGGATTCTCCGTCAGGGCGAATTTCTTATATCGCATCACGACGGTCTCGTTGAGTTCAATAGGCTCTATAATGGTGGTGTCTTCGCCTTCGATCAACAGCGAGTCACCTCTTGCCCGCAAGTGGAAATAGAGGTCGTCATACCCTGGCACGAGCAGATAGTCATTCTCCGCCCATTTATAATCATCATCCGGCTCCTCCGTCAGCACATGGATGTTATTGCGCGAGAGATAGTTCGCAATGAGCTTATCCTCCGCATTACGTTGCGAGTTGTAGCTGTTTCCGCTGCAGGCGGTAAACATAAGGCCTGCCATGATGGCTAAACAAAAAATTATCTTTTTCATGTGATTGTATTTATCTCACTTCTAAATCTATAATCAGGTTCTCATAGGGCGGTATATGTTCCGTTCCTTGTCGTCCATAAGCAGTGTACCAAGGCACGAACATACGGACTTTGGCTCCGTGATGCAGTTCGCGCAGATTCCACTCAATGCTCATCGGTAACTCACTTTTACCGAGCATGTAGGTGCCTTCCGTATCCACCAGCATCTTTTTCTCCAGCGTGTAGATGCGCATATGCACCGTGCATGGTTGTCCGAGTTGGATCTGTTCGCATTCCGTATCGCCGGGGTCAAAGATATGCATCCATACTTTGCCTTCGTATAACGCATACGCCTCTTCCTGCGCCATAGCGACGTCCATCACTGTCCGGTCTGCCGTTTTTGCCAGATGCATATTCAGTTCCATGGCTGCCAACTGCGTGCTGTCCGCTTCCGGCGCTTGCCCTTTGCGCTGGCTGGGACGCTGTGGCGCAGTGCCGTTGCATCCGACAAGCAGTGCTGCCACTACCAGACCTATGAACCATTGACTCTTACGCATTCTTCTCCAAGGCTGCCCGACGGTATTCACTCGGCGTAACACCATAGGTGTTCTTAAAGCACTTCGCGAAATAACGACTGTCATTCATGCCGACCATATAGGTCACTTCTGTGATGTTATGCTGGCGCTCTTCCAGCAGTTGTGCCGCGCGCTTGATACGCATCTCACGGATGAACTCCACGGGACTGAGTCCGGTCAGCCTCTTCAGTTTATTGAAGAAGACGGTACGGCCCATACCCATCTCATCCACCAAATCATCGACAGTCAGCGTGTTATTCTCTATCTGCTTGTTCATGACATCAAGCAACTTAGCCAGGAAAGCGTCTCCCGGCACTTGGTCATCGTTCTTCTGAGGCTCCAGACGCATCAGACGCTGACGATAACTCTGCTCCAATTGCGCGCGTTGCGTGAGAATATTATGTACGCGGGCACGCAGGTACTCCGGTTCGAACGGTTTCATGATATAATCATCCGCACCGCAACCCAAGGCCTCTATCTTGCTCTCAATAGCCGTCTTGGCGGTTAAAAGGATGACGGGTATATAGTCATAATCCGGGTTCTGCTTGATGAACCGCGTCAGTTCCATACCGTCCACATTCGGCATCATTAGGTCCGTGACAACGAGGTCTATCGGCTTGGTGCGTACGATACGCTCTGCTTCTTCGCCGTCGGCTGCCATCTCAACATGATATTCCTTGCTGAGAATATTAGCCAGGAATGCCCGCATATCCTTACTGTCATCAACCACCAATACGGTGCGCGAGGTCTCCTGTTGCTCTTGTTGTAACTGCTCTATCTTATCTTCAAAAGTCGGCGCCACCGTCGGCATGATCATGGTATCTTCCGCGAGGAACTCGACCGACTCGTCGAAATGCTCCTTGCCGGTATGCAGCAGCACGGTGATCGTCGTACCCTTACCCACTTCGCTCTCCACCTCAATATAGCCGTGGTGCAGATCCACCAGCTCTTTGGTAAGGTTCATACCGATGCCGGTTCCGCCTGCGTTATTGCTGTTAAGTTCGTTATTGCTGGAGAATCGTTCGAAGAGCACATTGCGTTTATCCGGCGCGATGCCTACTCCTTCATCCTGTACGGTGAGCGTTACAAAGCCCGGCTTGTCGCCTACGATGACGCGAATGGACTTGCCTGCCGGAGTGAACTTGAAGGCATTACTCAGCAGGTTCCATAAGATGGTATCCATACGGGCGCGATCAATCCAGACGGTCGAGTCTTCGGCATTGTTGATGACCTCAAAGCGGATATGTTTGTCGTCGGCTTCCTTACGGAAGTTGGCACATGTCTCTTCTACCACATTGCTCAGTAAGGTCTGTTGTACCTTCAGTTTCATCTTCTGGTTCTGTACCTTGCGGAACTCTAACAACTGGTTGATCATGCGTAGCATGCGCTGGCTGTTACTCTGCACGATCTCCAACTGGCTGCGCACATTCTGGCTGATACGCTCGTTCTGCAGGATATTCTCCACCGGCGCCACAATAAGGGTGAGCGGCGTGCGTAACTCATGACTGATATTGGTGAAGAAGCGTAACTTGATATCTGTCACCTGTTGCTCCACTTTCACTTTCTGACGCAGCGCATTATAGGTGTTAACCGAATAGATGGTCAGCGTAATGATAATTATCAATCCTATCGCATACAGCATGATAGCCCACCATGCCAGCCATAACGGGCGGTTGACATAGATGACGAGCGTCTTCTCGTTATCCACTTCACTACCCTCATGGTTAGTGGAGCGTACATGGAAAATATAATTGCCGTGCAGCAGATTGCTGTAGGTCACACGACGCAGATCGGTTGCGGCACGCCATTCATTGTCGATGCCGTCCATCTTGTAGAAATAGTAAATCTTATCGGCGCCGACAAAGTCCATTGCCGCATATTCGATGGTCACGTTACTGCCGTTCGGGATGGTGATTGTATCACCTTCCAGTTCCTCGTCCTGCGCCTCGATACGCGTGATACGCAAAGGCGGCACGGAGTTCGAGCGACGGATGCGGGAAGGGTCGAACGAGCAATAACCGTTCGAATAGCCGAACAGGATGATACCTTCCGGTGTACGCAGCGCCTCAGCTTCCGTGAAATAAGTATTATGCTCGCCGTCCAAGGCGTCGTAGTAATACAGGTTACCGCTCTCCAGGTCCAGCTGCGCGATGTTACTCTCCGAGGAGAACCAAAGGTTCGTACCGTCGCCGGTCATACTCAGGATGATGTCATGGAAGGTTTCTACGCGAATGATGGCTAAGTTCGGGTCTTTCGGGTCGAGAGTCAGCAGACCTCCGCCGAAGGAACCTAACCATAGCCTGTCATGACTGTAATAAACGGCGCGAATGTCATAACTCGGAATAACCAGACTCTCCTTCGTATTGAGGTTGATGCGCAGCAGACCGGTGGTGGTGCCGCACCATAGATAGTTATCGACAATCTCTATATCGCGCACCTTCATACCATATCCGACCACTTGTGGTTTATCCCAATCCTTGCCATTCCAATGGAGGATATTAACGCCGTCACCATAGGTGGCTACATACAGCGTGCCGTCGCGCCCTTCTTCTATATCGTAGATATCCAGATGACTGGTAGGAATGGTCTTGCCGGTCGTCATGTTCTTCAGACCGCTGCCTTTGGTGCCGTACAGCATACCGTAACTGCTCTCAAGGGCGCAGTACACACCCTTGTCCGATTTGACGAGCGTCAGCACCTCGCCTTGCTTCGTACGGGCGAAAGCACGGACCTCACCGTTGTCGCGGTCCGAGTGACGCATGTCGTGCAACTGGTACGGCGTCGGGTCCATATTGACGCAGTCCACACCGCCATCGTAGGTTGACACCCACATTTGACCGTCGCGGTCTATATAGGCCGTGTGTATCATGTTCGTCAGTCCGTCTATCGGATAGACCAACTCATCTTTATCGAAGTCGTAATAACTCCATCCGCCGCCGGTCGGATTGACCCATGTGCGGCCTAGGTTGTCTTCGAGCAGGAAGAAATGCTCACGAAGCCGGCCGGCATAATGGCTGTCCAGAGCCGGTGTGAATCGTTTCCACTGGCCATAGCGGTATCGTAAGATACCGTTGGTGTTGTCAGCCTGCCAGATGATACCACGCGAGTCCACTTTGGTCTTCTTGTCGCGTTCCGTCATCTTCTCCACCATGCCTGCCGGCAGACTGTCATACGGTTGCTCCGTAGTCAGTTTGCGTGCGGCGTCCAGACGGTAGTAATGGCCGTCATACGTGCTCCACCATATTTGCTCCGCTTCGTCCTCGAATATCCATACCACACGATTGTTGACCTGTGCTTCCTGTCCGTTATTCATGGCTTTGTAGGTCTCGAAGGTATAGCCGTCGAAACGGTTCAAACCATCCCATGTTCCGAACCACATAAAGCCTTGCTTGTCCTGCAGGATAGCCATCACGGTATTCTGACTCATGCCATCCTTGATGGAGTAATGCTGGATGACATAATGCTCATGCGCTTGCGCGCATAAGGCGAAAAGAAGACTGATGACAAAAACGAAGCGTTTCATAGTACGAATGGTTATAATTAAAATCCTTTTTCAGCCACGCGCTCCAGATAGCGACCGTAGGCCGTTTTCATCTCCTTGCCCAAAGCGGCCAGTTGCTCCGTGCTGATCCAGTTGTTGCGCCATGCTATCTCCTCGATGCAACTGACGTAGAATCCCTGACGGTTCTGGATGGTGGCGATAAAATTGCCGGCTTCGAGCAGACTGTCGCAGTTACCCGTGTCGAGCCATGCGAAACCGCGGCTGAACAGTTTCACCTTCAGCGTACCTTCACTCAGGTAGAGTTTGTTGAGGTCGGTTATCTCATATTCGCCGCGTGCGCTGGGCTTGAGGTTTGCTGCCTTCTCGCATACCGTCTCGTCGTAGAAATAAAGTCCCGGAACGGCGTAGTTACTCTTCGGGTTTGCCGGTTTCTCCTCCAGGCTCAGCACCTTGCCGTCCTTGTCGAACTCGACCACGCCGTACGCACGCGGGTCTGCCACTTCGTAACCGAAGACGCATGCTCCGCCGTCTTTGACGCTCTCCACAGCATCTTTGAGCATCTTGCTGAAATGCTGGCCGTAGAACATATTATCGCCGAGGATGAGACAACCCGGTTCGCCATTGAGGAACTCACGACCAAGCACAAAGGCTTGCGCCAGACCGTTCGGCACCAACTGCACTTTATAACTCAACTTCATACCGATGCGACTGCCATCGCCGAGCAACTCCTCGAACATAGGCAGGTCACGCGGCGTACTGATCACCAGCACTTCACGAATACCTGCAAGCATCAGAGTACTGAGCGGATAATAAATCATCGGCTTGTCATATACCGGCATGATTTGTTTGCTGATCGCTTTACTCAAGGGGTACAACCTCGTTGCACTTCCTCCGGCTAAAATAATTCCTTTCATGATGTGTGTGTGTTTGCTGTGTTGGCTTGTTCCGGCTCTAAGCCGGTTTGCGGCTGCAAAGGTACGACAATTTTTCCACATACGCAAGCGTTGTGTCAATTTTTACACATTCAATGTGTATTTTTTGTTAGAAAACAGCCAGAATGGCTACGATAAGTGTAGAAAACATGAGCACGGGCATCTGTTTGTCCAGCGTCTCGGTATGCATACCTACATAGCGGATATGCCATGCCCAGACGGGCACGACAAGCCCGACCCAGTAATGCCCGCATAGGATGAGAATCAGCAGGCAGAAGAAAAGCAGCAGATAGTGATATACACGCGCACCAAGGGGACCTAAAAGACCGGCAAAGGTGTGTTTGCCGTGCTCGAGGTCGTGACTCATATCGCGGATATTATTGAGATTCAGCACGCCGACACAGGGCAGACCGATAGCGATTCCGCACCAGAACACCTCCCAAGTCATCGTCTGCGTCTGCAGATAATACGCACCCCATGTGCTCGCTAAACCGAAGAAGACAAACACGCCCAAATCACCCAAACCCATATAGCCGTAGCTGTGCTTGCCGAGCGTATAGGTCATAGCGCCGATGATAGCCAGAAGACCTAAGCCCAGGAAGCAAACGCTATGGATGATTTCATATTTCTGATTGACGATCAGGTCTTCTCCGCTGAAAGCGGTCCAGACAAGAACCGAGCCGATAAGTACGCACAGGCCGATGAAGAGTACTATCATCGTTTTCATCTGCTTCTCGGTGATCGTTCCGGCTTGCAGACCATAGGCCGCACGACCGTGCTGATCCGTATCCGTGCCTTTCTGCGCGTCTCCCAACTCATTGCTGAGGTTGCTCAGAATCTGCAGACTCAAAGCCGTCAGGACCGCCAGCACGCACACAGGCCATGAGAACGAACCGGAAGTGTACACCAGTCCCGAACCGAGGATGATACCTGCCACAGACAGCGGCAAGGTGCGTAGACGAAGCGATTGAATATAGGGATTCATGAGAAGAGTGATCGTATGTTTATGCTATGTATGTCCTATGTAAGTGCTATGTAAATACTATGTAAATGCTATTAGGGTCTAATCTTATGTATCAAATTCTCTACCAATTCCGGCACTCCTTCGGTGGCTTTCTTACGGATATGCGTGATGCGGTCGGCCCACATGCCGAACTCCGGCTGACCGGGATCGACGAAGTAGATAGGACAGTTTGTCGGTGCATAATGGATAAGACTCGCCGCCGGATAGACATTAAGACTCGTGCCGACGACCACCATCAAATCGGCTTGGGAAGCGATGCGGCAGGCTTCGTCGAAATACGGCACACCTTCTCCGAAGAACACGATATACGGCCGCAGCAACGAACCGTCCGGATGCCGGTCTCCGTAGTGCTGTTCCCAGCCTTTGAGCGGCACCGTGGCCGTCTCGTTGTTCTCCGAGCGCAGTTTGGTGATCTCGCCATGCAGATGCACGACCTCTGTCGCACCGGCACGCTCATGCAAATCATCTATGTTCTGCGTGATGACGCGTGTGCCGGGAATGGTTTTCTGCAACTTGGCAATGGCAATATGCGCAGCATTCGGTTGAGCCGCCAAGGTGTCCTTACGGCGCGCGTTGTAGAACTCGACACACAGCTGCGGGTTGCGCAACCATGCCTCGTGCGTACACACATCTTCGATGCGGTAATGCTCCCATAACCCGTCTGAGTCGCGGAAGGTGCCCAGACCACTCTCGGCGCTTACTCCTGCGCCCGTGAAGACAACGATATTCATACAATTAAAAATTAAGAATTCAAAATTCAAAATTATTTAAAGCCAAACACGAAATAAACGGCTGCTACCAGACAGAGGCAGGCGATGAAATGATTCCAACGCAACTCCATATGAAAGGCGATAGCGGAGAACACGACAAACACCACGAGGGTGATGACTTCCTGTATCACTTTGAGTTGCATCAGAGTGAACGTACCGCCGTTGCCTTCAAAACCCATGCGGTTCGCCGGTACTTGCAGGCAGTACTCGAAGAAAGCGATGCCCCATGAGAGGAGGATGACAAAAATCAGAGGTGTGGCGTTCGTGAAGAAGCCCGTCTGCTGCAGTTTGAGATGGCCGTACCATGCCAAGGTCATGAAGATATTGGAGGCCAGCAGTAATAAGATAGTATATAATGCGTTCATATTTTAGGTAAATAGTCCGTCTTTATATTCGTTAATGCGCCGTAGAGCGAGTCCACCGCTTCTGGATTGAGGGTTTTGATGTGCGTCAGGAGGTCTTTGACTTTTTCGCGTGAACTGACATGTTCGAAGGGGCATAACTTCTCCTGTTTGCGGTAACTTCGCATCTGCGCGTAGGTTCGTATATCCGCTTCGTCAATCAGGCACAGCGGTCGGATGATCTGCAGCGGCATCTTCTCCAGTTGCAGAATAGGCGGCATGGTCGCAAATGCACCTTGGAAGATGAGGTTCATCAGCAGCGTCTCGACCATATCGTCGCGGTGGTGGCCGAAAGCGATCTTGTTGCAGCCTAACTCTTGCGCGGCGTTGAACAGCGCCTTCCGACGATACCATGCGCAGAGGAAACAGGGATTCGCATCATCGAGCGGTTTCTCCGCGCTCATTGAGCTCGCATGGCGAGCGCTCATTTCATCATTAATCATCGTGTCCCTAACGATGAGTTCCACGCCCGCTTCGGCGCAGAACTGCTCGAGATAGGAGAGGTCCGTCTGATAATCCCGCTCTTTGACGCGCACATGAAGAGCCGTCACCTTGAACCGCGGTTTGTAAATCTTGGACCGGCGGCCCAACAGTTCCGTCAGCAGCAGGCTGTCTTTGCCGCCGCTGAGGCCGATGAGGATATGATCGCCGTCTGCTATCAGACCGTAGTCCGCACAGGCCTTGTGAAAGCGTTTGGTTAACCGGTCCCGCTGTTTATCCAATGCTATCTGTTCCGGCGTTTTCATTTTGCGCTATAAGGTCCTGCACTTTGCGGCTGGCCTCTTTCTGCAGTTTGACACAGAAATAGACGAGGACAAGGACGCAGATAGAACCTGCGATAGGATTGACCGAACCGCTCATGGCGATAGCGTCATACACACCGTGCGCCAGGAAGGGCACGAGGAACATCTTTGCCGCAATACCTTTGGAGTGGTCCACGAAATGATAGACAGCGTAGTAATAGCCCATCATGATGGCGAAAGCGTAATGTCCCGGCACGGCCAGGAAAGCACGCATGATCGCCGTAGCCATCCATGCTTCGCCACTCGTCATGACGTATGCCACGTTCTCAAGCGTAGCGAAACCCAGACTGATGAATACCGCATAGACGATGCCGTCAAAATGCTCGTCAAAATGCGGACAGCGGCGCAAGAGGAGCCAGAGAACGAACAGTTTGGCACCTTCTTCCGGCAGGGCGGCTACGAAGAAAGCCTGTATCGTTGAACCGAACAGGGTAACAGGCTCTCCACCGGCACCAAAGAGCAGCGTAGAGATAAAATTCTCCAAGAATGCCACCGGCAGACAGATACCGACACCGAGGAAGAATGCCCGCAGCACCCATTTCACAGGTTCCGGATGCGGATCTTTCCGCCAGATATACAAACCTAATAACACAGCCGGCAGAACGGCTGCAATAATCATCAGATACATACTAGTGTTTCGTTAATGAACCATTCCTTGGATATAGGCCATGATAGTGTTCACAGCGGCATCTTCGGTCAGTTCGTCCATATTAAGTACGAGGTCGTAATTGCGGGTGTCGTATCGCGAGGTCTTCGCATATTTGTTGACGTAGTTCTCACGCATCCGGTCCACCTTGTCAATCGTCATGCGGGCTTCTTCTTTAGTCATATTCTGCTCGTCTGTCACACGGGCTACACGGTGAATCATCGAAGCCTGAATGAGGATGCTGAGATGGTTGGGATGGTCACGGAAGATATAGAAACCGCTACGGCCGGCAATGACGCACGATTCATCTTTCGCCAGTGCTTTGAGTATCTCTGTCTCGGCGCGGAAAACCTCTTCGGTCTCTAATAGTTCGGGTTCGCTTCCCATCTTCGTAACGAAGAACGTATCATCGTTAGTCGGACCGGTCATCGTACGCTTGAAGTTAGCCCACCATCCCTGGTCACGACCTTTGAGTCGCTCGATCTCTTCTACGGTAAGATGGTATTTCTCTTGCAGCGCTTTAATAAGGGCTTTGTCAAAGAACTCAACACCTAATTTCTCTGCTAATTTGTGGCCTACAGTACGTCCGCCGCTGCCTAACTCACGATTTATCGTGATGACAAATTTATTATTCGTATTCATAATTTAGAAGATTAGTAATGTTAATAGGTATGCTACGATAGTCGAGACGGTCACGCAGATGAGTCCCGGCATCATGAACGAGTGGTTCAAGAGGTACTTGCCGATAACGGTCGTGCCCGAACGGTCAAAATTGACTGTAGCGATATCGGATGGATAGTTCGGAATGAAGAAGTATCCATATACCGAAGGCAGCACACCTAAGAGAACCACACCAGGGTTACCAAGCGTTATAATGGATATTCTCCTGTTTGTATTTGTCCTTGACGGCCGGTTGCTCAGCCGGAATGCCGACGGGTACCACGCACAGGGGGATGATATGTTCGGGCAAGCCGAGCATGTCCTGCACCATCTTAGCGCGGTTCATGTCGGGATGGAGTCCTGTCCAGACAGCACCCAGACCCATTGCATGAGCGGCCAGCAGCAGGTTCTCCGTAGCAGCCGACACGTCATTGATCCAGAAGGCACCCATCTCTCCTTCAATGGCCTTGCTCAGGTCACCGCACGGGATGATGGCTACAGCCGGATGGTTACTGCAGCGCGAGTAGGGCAGTGCTTCTCCCAAAGCGGCTATCTTCGCTTCATCCGTCACTACAATGAACGCCCATGGCTGTTTGTTGATAGCCGAAGGAGCCGCCATAGCAGCACGAAGAAGAGTGTCCAACTGGGCTTCACTGATTTTCTCGCCCGTGAACTCACGCACAGAAACGCGCGTCATGATGTTGTTAATCGCTTCGTTTTCCATAACTTTCGGTTGTTTGGCGCAGCCGGCAAGAACTATTGCCGCCAGTGCCCATGTGAGTACTTTTTTCATGATTTATTGATTTGTGTGGATATGTAATATAGGTAAAACGTCTTCCAGTCTCGGTACGATATAAGTGGCGGTCTGGTCCGTTTCTCCTTCATGCAGCCATATTTGGTCAATGCCTGCGGCTTTTGCACCTTCGATATCGGAACTGTAACTATCGCCAATCATCACCGTCTCCTCGGCCGCCACACCGTTCTTCTCCAGCGCGATGCGGAATATCTCCGGCTGCGGCTTGTTGATGCCTACTTCTTCGCTGATGATAGTATGCGAGAAGCAATCGGTCAGGCCTGCATGTGCGAACTTATAATATTGTACTTCTTTGAAACCATTGCTGATGATGGTCAGCGGGTATTTCTTTGCTAAGGCTCGCACCACTTCCGGCGTACCCGGCAGTACAGAGAAATACTTATTGGTCAGTCGCAGAAACTCCGCACCCATCTCATGCGCCATTTCCCGTAACTTGTCAGCCGGAACCGATAATCCTTCTATCGGTCGGAAGAAGCGCTGGAAATGCAAGTCCTCTTTCGTTACCTCTCCGCGACCGTACATGCCCCATAACTCAAGGTTATACGGCTTGTAGGCATTCAAATAGTCTTCAAAAGCAGGGTATATCGCCTCCAGATGATAGTGGGTATAGAGGTCTTGCAGCGCTTTATGCTCGGCACCTGCCCAATCGCCTATCGTATCATCCCAGTCGAGAAATATGGCCTTATACTGCTTCATCCGTCCTCTAACAATTTTGCGCTGCAAAATTACTATAAATTTTCCAAATCTGCAAACTTTTATGCAGAAAAAATTGTCCGTAGCCGGCTCACCAGTTCATCACTGATGTTATTGCCTATCTGGCGGCATACATCCTGACTCCAGCGTTGCGCCATCTCGATACGTTCGGCCGGAGTCTCCATGCCTTGCAGCATTGCGTAAATATATCCGGCGTTGAAGTTGTCTCCGGCCCCAACAGTACTGACGGTCTCTATCGGCTGCACGGGGAAGGTCTCGCATCCGTTAGATGTGTAGAGACGAACGGAGCGGGCCCCGTCCGTCAGTATAAACGTCTCGCAGAAAGGTTTTACGCGGTCATAGATAGCGTCGGCTTCGTGCAGTCCATAGAGGTATTCGAAGTCCTCCTTTGAACCGCGTACCACATCGGCGAGTTGCATGTTCTCTTCGATATGTGCCAGCACATTTGGTATATCAGGGATGTGAGTCTTGCGGAAATTGATGTCATAATACATCCACGCGCCTGCCTGACGGGCGTTGAGTAAGAGGGTGCGGACAGCAGGACGAATGGTGGGATTGATGGCGAAGAACGAACCGAACAGGACGACGTCGTCATGCCGTATCTCCGGCAACCGACCGTCTAATGCCGCGGACGCATGGTCTTTGTAGAAGGAGTATTGCGCTTCGTTGTGCTCGTTGAGGAAGGCAAGGGTGATGTGCGATTTGGTGCCTGCGTGACGGCATACATACTCATCCGAGACGCCATTGTCCGTCAGATACTTGCAAATCATGTCGCCTATGTGGTCTCCTCCCACTTCAGTCACCATGATACATGGCACTCCTGCTCGTCCGAGCGATACGATGCTATTGAAGGTCGATCCGCCCGGCACGGCTTTCTGCGGCTGGTCATTCTTAAAAAGAATGTCTAACACCGTTTCACCGATTCCTATTACGCGTTTTTTCATAGCGACTGCAAAATTACAAATAATTTTTGAGATATGCAAATATAAAATTTACGACAGAAAGAACCAAGCCGTTATCGGAGTTCTATGCCTTGCAAGGTGTAGGTTTTGTTGCCGTGGAGAATAATGCTGCCGCGAAGGCACATACAAGTATATAAAGAATACGGGTGGTCTTCATGTCGCGTCTATTGCGCTTTAGCGGATGAAATTCATGGCCTGGCGTGCTTCGTATTCGGGCTTCGGCCGGCCTTGCATCGCTTTTATCATGGCTGCCATGTTTTTCGCCAGTGAGCGCATAGTCTGCATGCCTTCGGCATCGAGTGCCGCCTCACCGGCGTCACGGCCGTAGACGATATTCCAATACTGGCTGGTGACGATGGGCATGTTTAGTATCTGGAAAGGCATCGTGAGTGTCTGCAGGGCGGCAGTGGCACCTCCTCTGCGGCATACTGCCACACCGGCAACAGGCTTGCCGGAGAAAGCACTACCGGCCGAATAGAGCATACGTTGTATGAGAGCCAATACGCCGGCATTGGGTTGACCGTAATAGACCGGCGAACCGTCAATCAGGGCATCGCTGCCGCGCATCTTCTCTGCTACGCTATTGCATAAATCATCATCAAAGATGCACTTGTTGTCGCCTTTGGATTTGCAACTATTGCATGCAATACAACTACGGGTAGGGTGTGTGCCGAGTTGGATGATTTCCGTCTCGATGCCGGATTGTGTTAACTCCTTAGCCGCTTCGCTGAGTGCCAAAAAGGTGTTGCCTGCCTTGCGCGGACTGCCGTTGATCAGTAGAACTTTCATAGCCGAATTTTTATATCGAGTGCAAAGGTAGTGCTTTTTTGCGAATTATGCAAATTTATTTGCAAAATAGCCTTACATTTTTGCTATTCAAACCTTACAATTTGAAGAAAAATGCATTTTTTTTGATTTTTCTTTAGAAAATATTTGGTCAATTCAGAAAAAAGTAGTAATTTTGCAGGCTTTTTCGCGCGAACGTGACTTATGTGTACGTATGTGTAAGTAAAAGAGCATGGAATATTTATTAACAAAATTTAATTAACAAACAACAAAATGCCTACAATTCAACAATTAGTTAGAAAAGGAAGAGCAGAACTGGTGGACAAATCGAAGAGCCCGGCTCTTGACAGCTGTCCGCAGCGTCGTGGCGTTTGTGTACGTGTTTACACAACGACCCCGAAGAAACCTAACTCCGCCATGCGTAAAGTGGCACGTGTTCGTCTGACGAATACGAAGGAGGTCAACGCTTACATCCCGGGAGAGGGACACAACTTGCAAGAGCACAGTATCGTAATGGTACGTGGCGGCCGTGTAAAAGACCTGCCGGGTGTTCGTTATCACATCGTTCGTGGTACGCTTGATACCGCCGGTGTAGCAAACCGTCTCCAACGCCGCTCTAAATACGGAGCTAAGCGTCCGAAGAAGAAATAAGCGGTTAAGGGTTATGGGGTACCGGTTACGGGAATCCGATCAACGCAAACAAATCAGTAAAAGCTCTGAATTTTATTAACTAAATGTTCCATATTTGGGACGAAACAATGGGTTGAGGGTTGAGTAAGCGGCTACGGGTTAGCTACTGAAGAAATCGACAACCAAACAAAAAATTATTTGAAACAATGAGAAAAGCAAAACCACAAAAACGTGTGATCCTTCCGGATCCGGTTTATGGCGAAGTAATGGTGGCAAAATTTGTGAACCACCTGATGCTTGACGGTAAGAAGAATACCGCGTATGCAGTTTTCTACGGCGCTCTGGGCGTAGTAGACAACAAAATGAAGGGTGAGGAGAAGGCTGCTCTGGATATCTGGAAGCAGGCCCTTGACAACATCACCCCGTTAGTAGAGGTTAAATCGAAGCGTATCGGTGGTGCGACCTTCCAGGTTCCGACCGAGATTCGTGCAGACCGCAAGGAGTCTATCGCAATGAAGAACATGATCAACTTCGCACGCAAGCGCGGTGGCCACTCGATGGCAGAGAAGCTGGCTGCAGAGATCATGGACGCGTACAACAACCAAGGTGGTGCCTTCAAGCGTAAGGAGGATATGCACCGCATGGCTGAGGCTAACCGCGCATTCGCACACTTCCGCTTCTAACCGGTTTAGAACCGGAGCAAGTTATCCATTCGGTAACAAACAAAAAAGATTGGAAAAGCAATTATGGCAAAACATGATTTAAAGTTAAACCGTAATATCGGCATTATGGCGCACATTGATGCCGGTAAGACTACGACCTCTGAGCGTATCTTGTTCTACACGGGTCTGACTCACAAAATCGGTGAGGTTCACGACGGTGCAGCGACGATGGACTGGATGGTTCAGGAGCAGGAGCGTGGTATTACTATCACCTCTGCTGCTACGACGACCTACTGGAACTACGCCGGCAACAAGTACAAGATCAACCTGATTGACACTCCGGGGCACGTGGACTTTACCGTAGAGGTAGAGCGTTCGCTCCGTATCCTCGATGGTGCTGTGATGGCGCTGTGCTCGGTCGGTGGCGTTCAGCCGCAGTCCGAGACCGTTTGGCGTCAGGCCGATAAATACAACGTACCGCGTCTGTGCTACGTGAACAAGATGGACCGTAGTGGTGCCAACTTCTTCGATGTAGTTCGTCAGATCAAGGATGTGCTGGGTGCGACTCCGTGTCCTATCCAGATTCCTATCGGTGCCGAGGAGTCCTTCAAGGGTGTTGTAGACCTCGTGAAGATGAAAGCTATCCTGTGGCACGACGAGACCATGGGCGCAGAGTACAGCGAGGAGGAGATCCCCGCAAACCTCGTAGCTGAGGCTGAGGAGTGGCGCGACAAGATGCTGGAGACGGTATCGGAGTTCGACGACACGCTGATGGAGAAGTACTTTGATGATCCTTCGACGATCACCGAGGATGAGATTCGCGTAGCTATCCGCAAGGGTACGCTGGCGATGAAGATCTTCCCGGTTATCTGCGGTAGCTCGTTCAAGAACAAAGGTGTACAGACGATGCTTGACGCCGTTTGTGCTTACCTGCCGAGTCCGCTGGATACGGAGATCATCAACGGTACGAACCCCAACACGGAGAAGGAAGAGGTACGTCATCCGGATGATGCAGACCCGCTGTGTGCACTCGCATTCAAGATAGCTACCGACCCGTATGTAGGTCGTCTGTGCTATTTCCGCGTGTACTCGGGTCACCTCGATGCAGGTTCGTACGTCTACAACCCGCGTTCGGGTAAGAAAGAGCGTATCAGCCGTATCTTCCAGATGCACTCGAACCACCAGAACCCGATGGAGACTATCCTCGCGGGTGATATAGGTGCAGGTGTAGGATTTAAGGATATCCGCACGGGTGATACTCTCTGCGATGAGAACAAGCCTATCGTGCTCGAGTCCATCGAGTTCCCGGCACCGGTTATCGGTATCTCTGTAGAGCCGAAGAGCCAGGCTGACCTCGACAAGCTCGGCGTAGGTCTTGCCAAACTCGCAGAAGAGGACCCGACCTTCACTGTTAAGACGGACGAGCAGACGGGTCAGACCGTTATCTCGGGTATGGGTGAGCTTCACTTGGAGATCATCATCGACCGTCTGAAACGTGAATTCAAGGTTGAGTGTAACCAAGGTCGTCCGCAGGTTGCTTATCGTGAGGCCATCAGCGCACCGGTTGAGTTGCGTGAGGTTTACAAGAAGCAGTCCGGTGGTCGTGGTAAGTTCGCTGATATCATCGTTCGCGTTGAGCCGGCTGATGCTGACTTCCCGGGCGGTCTTCAGTTCGAAGACGTCGTTAAGGGCGGTAACGTGCCTAAGGAGTATATCCCGTCGGTACAGAAGGGCTTCGAGATGGCTATGAAGAACGGTGTTCTCGCCGGCTATCCGCTTGACAGCCTCAAGGTTACCCTCATGGATGGTAGCTTCCACCCGGTTGACTCCGACCAGTTGTCCTTCGAGATCGCTGCTCAGATGGCGTTCAAAGAGGCTTCGGCTAAGGCTAAACCGGTTCTCATGGAGCCGATCATGAAGATCGAAGTGGTTACTCCGGAAGAGAGCATGGGTGATGTCATCGGTGACCTCAACAAACGTCGTGGTCAGGTAGAGGGTATGGACACCAGCCGCACCGGTGCACGTATCGTGAAGGCGAAGGTACCATTGGCAGAGATGTTCGGTTATGTAACCGCTCTGCGTACCATCACTTCCGGTCGTGCTACGAGCTCCATGGAGTTCAGCCACTACGAGGCCGTATCTTCGTCTATCGCAAAAACCGTCCTCACTGAGGTTGGTGGTCGCGTAGACCTAGTATAAAAATTTAGAGGGCGCGTGTGCGCAAGCGTGCGTACACTTGTACCTTATAAATAAATATATAATTAACCCTGCGGGGCGTGGGTCATCTAAGCAAATGACTCTTTAGGTTATCTGCGCTCTGCGAATTACTAACAAAATAAAAAACTATTATTAATTATGAGTCAAAAAATCCGTATCAAACTGAAGTCTTTCGACCACAACTTGGTTGACAAGTCTGCAGAGAAGATCGTGAAGACCGTTAAGGCTACGGGTGCAGTAGTAAGTGGTCCAATTCCACTGCCGACGCACAAGCGTATCTTTACGGTAAACCGCTCGACGTTCGTTAACAAGAAGAGCCGTGAGCAATTCGAGTTGGCAAGCTACAAGCGACTGATTGACATCTACAACAGCAACAACAAGACCGTTGAGGCGCTCATGAAACTCGAGCTCGCCAGCGGTGTGGAAGTAGAAATCAAAGTTTGATAAAAGCCGAAGCGTTTCCCACGGAGAGTGATACCGGAACATCGTTAGATAATCGTGCTCCGCAAGGGGCTGGAAAATCGGAGAACGGGAACCCGAAAACGTTAACCCGTGGGTGAGAACGCAGGCAAACAGTAAATTAATCTATTAAAAAAACTAAAGCAACAATGCCAGGTTTATTAGGAAAAAAGATCGGAATGACTTCCGTCTTCGGTGCCGACGGCAAAAACATCCCGTGCACTGTAATCGAGGCAGGTCCTTGCGTAGTGACTCAGCTGAAGACCGTTGAGAAAGACGGTTACAAGGCAGCTCAGGTAGGCTTTATGCACAAGAGCGAGAAGCACACGAACAAGGCCGAAGCGGGCCATTTCAAGGCCGCAGGCGTAGAGCCGATGCGCCACTTAGCAGAGTTCGAGTTCGATGGAGAACTTGCTCTGGGACAAACAATCACAGCAGCTGACCTCTTCGAAGAGGGCATGTACGTTGACGTTATCGGAACCAGCAAGGGTCATGGTTTCCAGGGTGTCGTTAAACGTCATGGCTTTGGCGGAGTAGGCCAGAGTACACACGGTCAGGATGACCGTCTTCGCGCACCGGGTTCGGTAGGTGCATGTGCTTACCCGAGTCGTATCTTCCCGGGCACTCGTATGGCCGGCCAGATGGGTGGTGACCGCGTAACGGTTCAGAACCTCATCGTACTGAAAGTTATTCCCGAGTACAACTTGATCATGGTCAAGGGTAGTGTACCGGGTGCTAAAAACTCTATCGTCATTATTAACAAGTAATTAGTTATGGAACTTAGTATTTTGAATCAAGCCGGTAAAGAGACCGGAAAGAAGATTGCTCTGAATGACGCCATCTTCGGTATCGAGCCTAACGACCATGCTATCTACTTGGACGTTAAGCAATTCTTGGCAGCACAGCGCCAAGGCACAGCAAAAGCAAAACAGCGTAGTGAGAATGCTCACTCGACTCGTAAGCTCGGTCGTCAGAAAGGCGGCGGTGGCGCACGTCCGGGTGATCTGAAGTCTCCGGTACGCGTAGGTGGTGGTACGATTTTCGGCCCGGTACCTCGTGACTATGACTTCAAGCTGAACAAGAAAGTAAAACAGCTGGCTCGCAAGTCCGCTCTTTCGCTTCGCGCAAAACAGAATGAGTTGCTCGTATTGGACGCTCTGAATTTCGACGCTCCGAAGACCAAAGCTATGGTAGAGGTTCTCGCTAACCTCAAGGTAGCAGGTAAGAAGGTGCTGTTCGTTATCGCAGACACCAACCTCAACGCTCGCAAGTCCGCCGCTAATATCCAGCGTGTGAACGTAGTGAACGTCAACGAGCTGAACACCTACACAATCATGAACTCCAACGTAGTAGTTCTGACCGAGGCTTCGGCAGCTGCTATCGAGGCAACTTTAAACGCATAAGGAGGTAGAATTATGGCAATTATTATCAAACCCATCGTCACTGAGAAGATGACCGCCGCCGGCGAGAAGCTGAACCGTTACGGTTTCGTAGTAGCTCGCAATGCCAACAAAGTTGAGATCAAGAAAGCGGTAGAAGAAATGTACAACGTTCAGGTTACGGATGTAAATACGCTTATCCGTGCTCCGAAGACCAAACAGCGCTGGACCAAGTCCGGTCTGCTCAAAGGTGCGCAGCAGGCGTATAAGAAAGCCATCGTAACGCTGGCCGAAGGTGAAACAATTGATTTTTATAGCAATATCTAAAAATGGCTGTACGTAAATTAAAGCCCACAACACCGGGGCAGAGACACAAAGTTATAGGTGCGTTCGAGACAATTACCGCGAGCGCTCCTGAGAAATCGCTTGTGTTTGGTAAAACCAAAACCGGTGGTCGCAACAACGTCGGTAAGATGACGATGCGCTACATCGGTGGTGGCCACAAGCAGAAATATCGTGTAATTGACTTCAAGCGCAATAAAGATGGTGTTCCCGCAGTAGTAAAGACAATCGAGTACGATCCGAACCGCTCGGCTCGCATCGCTCTCCTGTTCTATGCTGACGGAGAGAAGCGCTATATCCTTGCACCGAATGGACTGCAAGTAGGTCAAACTGTAATGTCGGGAGAGAATGCTGCTCCTGAAGTAGGAAACTCACTGCCGATGTCGGTAATTCCTCTGGGAACGCTGATTCACAACATCGAGCTTCGTCCGGGTCAGGGTGCCTCTATGGTACGTTCTGCAGGTACGTTCGCTCAGTTGTCGAGCCGTGAGGACAAGTATGCTATCATCAAACTGCCCAGCGGTGAGCTTCGTAAGGTGCTCGCTGCATGCAAGGCAACTGCTGGTGTAGTAGGTAACAGCGATCACGCTTTGGAGAAGAGCGGTAAGGCAGGTCGTAGCAGTTGGCTGGGCCGTCGTCCGCGCAACCGTGGTGTCGTTATGAACCCTGTAGATCACCCGATGGGTGGTGGTGAAGGCCGTCAGTCCGGTGGTCATCCGCGTAGCCGTAAGGGTCTGCTCGCTAAGGGATACAAGACACGTCACCCGAAGAACC
>JAFWAK010000096.1 GCA_017507715.1 Paludibacteraceae bacterium
AAAGGTAAACAGCCGAACAAGCAAGAGATTGCTTTTCGGTACATTGAAGAGAATCTGCTTCATTTCGATCGCTTGCGTCGAGACCTGATTAGCGATCAAGTACAAATTCAAAATGCGGACGGGACATGGCGGGATTTCACGACCACCGATGTTAACGACATCGTATGCAACTGCTCCATCGAGACCGGCATTCAGATTACGCCCATAGAGGTGCAGCAGGTAACTATCTCCAATCACGTTCCAAGCGTGCATCCGCTACGCGACTATGTGCATGCGTGTGATAATCCTATCTATTACGCGAAAGGATATGATTGGATAGACTGGCTTGCGCAACGCGTTACGGTAGAAGGCGGCGAGCAAGAGCAGCTCTTCTGGCGGAAATGCTTCAAGAAATGGTTCGTGGCGATGGTGGCCTCATGGCTGGATGACCAAGTAGTCAACCACCAAGTGTTAGTGCTGATAGGTCAGCAGGGTATTTTCAAGACCACATGGCTGGAGTACCTGATGCCGCCCGAACTGCGGATGTACGGTTGCAAGATGGGTAATAACGCCTATCTGAGTAAGGATGACAAACTGCGGGTTGCCGAGTACGGTCTTATCAACCTCGACGAGATAGACGCCCTCTCGACCCGTGAGCTAAACGCCATGAAGTCGCTCATCACGACAACCGACGTGAATGAACGTGCCGCCTATCGCTACAACAAGGAGAAACGCATCCGTATCGCCTCGTTCTGTGCATCGGGCAACAAGCCGGAGTTTCTGACCGACATCACCGGTAACCGGCGATGGCTGCCCTTCAAAGTGACGCATATCGAGGACCCGAGAAACATATCGCTGCCGTATGAGAACATCTACGCGCAGGCCTTGCAACTCTATAAGAACGGCTTCATCTATTGGTTTGACCAAGAGGAGAACAAAAGCATAGACGCGCATAATGAGGAGTTCCGGGCACAGACCAATGAGGAGCAGTTGATTCCCGTCTTCATGACGATTCCCGCGCCCAATGATCCGGATGCGGAATTCCTGACAGCGTCCGAGATATCCGACCTGTTGGTGACAAAAGGAGGTATCAAAAAACCGCTCTGTCCGAGCAAATTAGGGGTACTTTTACACAAAGCCGGCTTCATGCAAAAGCGTACCGGTTCCAAGCGCGGCTTTATCGTTAAACGACTGGCAGACAATGAGATACAAGCCAATCGCACCAACGGAGCGAAGGACGATAACACGTGACATAGTGACAGCAGATGACAGCAGATTTATATATCCCCCCATGAAAAAGGTTTTTTACTATAACATATATAAACATCTGCCG
Source organism: Paludibacteraceae bacterium (assembly GCA_017507715.1). GTDB lineage: Bacteria > Bacteroidota > Bacteroidia > Bacteroidales > Paludibacteraceae > Colicola. The sequence goes on from JAFWAK010000096.1 coordinate 1,313, forward strand.
TCATCTGTCATCTGTCACTACTCAACATCTATTCATTAACTAACCCCTCTACGCCGAGCGGAGGTGAAAGATGCCCGGCAATATATGGCTAAAGTTATTTTAGCGCCTTTTATCCAATCTATTTCAGGCAAGGTGGGTAACCTTGAGTTTCGGACGTTTAAGAACGGCAAGACCGTCGTTCGTGCCCGTCAGGACGACGACTATCGACAGGTAGGAGAGCCGACGGAGAAAGCCCTCGCACAACGGCGTAGGTTTGCCGTAGTGTCATCCGCAGTGGCTGCTATCCAGCGCAGTTATCCACGCATTGACGAAGCGGCTCTCGATCGCAAGAAAATATGGCAGAAAGTGTCGTATCACTATGCGAAGTATTTCGAGAGTATCGATGACGACCGCAAGTTGATTGCGAAACTGCTGGAAGAGTATCAGAAAAAGGAGGGGACAAAACAAGCACAAAACTAGGACATATGTGCCTTAAACCTCCCACTTAGTGGCAGAAAAATCGGCAGAAAAAAGCCGATTTTTCTTGCAATTTTATGCAATTTTTTTGCCAAAAAATTTGCGTATGTCAAAATTTTTTTGTATCTTTGCATAGTTTTTTAAAGAGAATAAATTCTCTTTAAGAGACCTCACGAAACCGCTCGTGACGAAAGAAAGCGGGACATTAAATCTAAACATTAACGCCTCTACGCCGGCCGGAGGTAAAACATGGTCGGCAAGCAATGGGAAAAGTAACTTATTCCCCCGGTATCCAGTACGTAAAAGGTAGTCTGGCTAAACCGAAGAAAGTCGATGGGCATAACCATGGTGACTATCTGATTGCCACTCACCGTGAAGCCCCAACGACTTCCAACAGTTGTACGAACTTATATGTTCGTAAAGGCAACACGTATGAGTATCCGATGTCGCAGACCGAGCTCGCTATCAATGCGCGTAACCGTTTCACGGCGGTGTCGCAGGCGATCAAGGCGCGTAAGCGTGACCTGACCAAGCTCACCCAGGACCAACAGGCCTTCCTCGCGCAGCGTGACCTGCCGAACGGCAAGAAGACCATGCTGGCCTACTACTGGATGATCTGCGGTGCTGAGTATGACGAACAGCACAACGGCTAAGCGAAAGGGCACCTTCGGGTGCTCTTTTTTTGTACACCATACACTATACACCATACACTTTACACTATTTTTCTACGAAAAATTTGCATATGTCAATTTTTTTTATTACCTTTGCGGTCGCAAAGGTTACCAATTATGAAAACACAATTGAAACACATATGGCTTTTAGCCATGATGGCGCTAATAACAGGGCTCTTCTGCGCGTGTGAGTCAAAAGGAAAGTACATCGATGATGACGATGAC